>CAXTTR010000119.1:0-8426 GCA_964247215.1 uncultured Sphingomonadaceae bacterium | reverse complement strand
ACAACTTCCAGCGGCGCAATCCCGGCATCGCCGTGTCGATCCTCAGCGGGACGACAAGCGAAATCGTCCGGATGGTGCTGGAAGACGAAGCCCATATCGGGATGATCTTTAACCCGTCCAGCGAGCCGAAGATCCGCACCCGTACCTCGGTCGCCCAGCCGCTGGAGGTGATCTGCGCGCCGAGTCACCCCGTCGCGGAAATGACCTCCCTAACGCTCAGCGAACTGAAAGGATTTAAGCTGTGTCTGCCACCAGCGGGGTTCCATATCCGCCACCTCCTGAACGCCGCCGAAAAACGCACGCAGACGTGGCTTGAACCGGACACCGTCAGCAGTTCGCTTCAGGTGATACGTGACCTGGTGCGAGCCGGTCGGGTTGTAACGTTGCTGCCGCGGATCGCGGTGGTAGCGGAACTCGAGGAGGGCACGCTCGTAGCACGCCCGCTGCGCGACGCTGAGCTGGAACATACGACGGTCAACCTTATCCATCGCGTCGGCCGCCAGCTAGATGGTGCCCCGACACGCCTCCTCGGCCGAATAGAGGCCAAGTTGAAAACCTGGACCGACGTCGACGGCTAGAGTATTTTGCCAAGTGGCATTGGACCGCATTCCCGCCCGGTCGCCTGACAAGCTATTTGTCGAGTGGACTGGAGCGATGCTAAAACAGTCCTGCGTCGCACCGCGCGGACGCTCGGTCAGCCCAACCCCTCGTCAGGTCATCTGGGCTGCGGCGGTCGTCAGCACGTCGAGGGGCATCGGCCCCCGACGCAGTACGACATCGTGGAATCGGCGCACGTCGAACTGGCTACCCAGGCGTTGGCGCGCCGCTTCGCGCGCCGCGACAATACTGTTCGAGCCAACTTTGAAGCTGCACGCCTGCGCGGGGTAAACACAATAACGGACGACCTCGCGCTCGGTCGCGGCGCGCTGCTCACCGGCGTGCTCCACCATCCAAGCAGTAGCCTGTTCACGTGTCCAGCGCTTGTGGTGCAAGCCCGTGTCGACGACAATTCGCGCGGCGCGAAACAGATTGGACTGAAGATAGCCGATCTGGCCGAATGGATCATGGTCGAACGCACCGATCTCGTCCGCCACTTGCTGCGCGTAAAGTCCATAGCCTTCCGTGTAGGCGGAAAAGCGCACGATGCGACGAAACATGGACAAGCTCGGCGCGTGACGAAGCATGCAGGCCTGGAAATGATGGCCGGGAATACTCTCATGGTGGGTGAGCGTCGGCAATCGCCAAAGCGGCAGATCGCTGTTCCGCTTCAGGTTAAGTGAATATGTCCCGGGCGCATCGCCGACGCCCTCGGAGTAGAAGGCACCAGGTGCGCCGTCCTGCACAGCAGCCGCAATCGGGCGCACGACGATCGGGTCGACGACCGGATCATTGAAGGCTCGCGGCAGACGTGTCACGATATCCTCGAGTTCGCGCTCGGCATCCGCAATCAGGCGGGCGCGTCCGGCCTCGCCTTCGGGAATGAGTAGACGTGCATCGGTATCGAGCGCCGCCAGCCTCTGCTGCACGGTTCCTGCGGACATGCCTTGGGCCTTGAGCCGCACATCGATCGCCGCGATTAGCTCGTCGCACTGCGCGAGACCTTGGCGATGGAGTTCCTCCGGTGGCGTATCGACCGTGGTGTTCGAGCGCGAGGCAGCCGCGTAATAGGCGTCGCCGTCCGGCAGCCGCCAAACCCCGCCGATGTCGCTGGCCCTCGGGAGAAGCGCTTCCAGCGCGGCCGCCTGACGGGTCAGGGCAGGCGCGATCTGCGCGGCGAAGATCGCTTCGCCGCGAACCCCGATGTCGCCGAGTCCCTTGGCCATTGCGCGGGCGATCGCGTCAGCCATCAGCGCGGACTGGCGCGGAGGCGTGTCGCGCAACTTGCGCAACTGAGCCAGGGTGCGCGCGATGACGAACGCGGGCGGCAGAACGCCGATTCCGGCGTCATGGCGGATGCGCTCCGTCTCCTGATCGAGCGCGACCGCAAACGCCGCTAGCCTGGCGTACCATGCTCCCACATCCGAAGCGGACCCGATTGGATGACGGCTGCCTATAAAGTCGGGCAACCAGTAGTAGCTGCCGTTCATCTGACTGACAACATAGGGACTCGGCCGCAGGTCTATGTCGATATAGCCGTACCTGCCGAGGATGTCGGCGAACTGGGCATAGACGAATGCTGCAATGTCGTAGTCCAGCATTGCTTTTGCGGAGAGTGTCCGGCGATTGATCGTGCTCAGTTGCGCCTGCGCTGCGGCGATTGCTGTTCGGTCGCTTGCCATGACGGCGAGCGACCGGTCGTCGAGGCGACTGCGCAGCCCCGTCTGCGCGCCGACATCCCAGTTCAAGTTTGTCGCCTGCTCCGGCGAGCGATGCAGGAAGAGCTCGGCATGGCGCTGCAGCAACGCCGCGAGCCCGGCGTCGCTGTCGGGCGCACCCCCGGCCCTTGCACCCGACCCGGCGAACATGACCGACGCGGCCGTCTTCACCAGAAAATCTCGTCGTTCCAGCTCCATCGTCGGCGTCCTCTTGCATTGCGCCCAGATCGGCGGCGACGGCCTTGCCGCCGTTCTGATTAGAAGCGGTACGTTACAGTTCCGCCGAATTCCCGATAGGATGGTTCGACCTGCACGCCGCTATAGAAAGCCTTCTCATAAACGTTCGCATAGTAATGCGCCTTAAATAAGTTCTGGACATAGGCGATGACGCGGATTGATCCGATGTCGGTGCCGATCCGCACGTTGAAGGTATTATAGGCGGGCGAAATGAAAGGATACTGATTGTATTTCAGAGCAAATTGGGACGAGAGCATACTACTGCGGTAGTTCCACTCACCGCGCACAAAAGTATCTAACTTATCACTGACAGTGTACGTATATTGCCCTTGAGCACCTAGCGTCCACTTTGGTGCGGCGATCAGGGGGCTGCCACTTGCGTTGATTACCGTTCCATCAACCAACGCATTGTCGTATTTGCGGTATCTGGCATTATCATAGCCTACCTGGCCACTCAGCTTGAACTCCTTGGTGATCTGCGCATCGAAGCTACCTTCGGCACCATAGCTGCGTGCGCGTGCCGCATTAGCGATGCCGCCGACGCCGCGCAGCAATCCATCAGTACCGATATATTGAAATTGGATATTCTGCTGAATATTCTTCCAATCCATATAGAAGATAGCCGTGTCTAGCCTCAACTTACGATTGAACAAGTCTAGTTTAGCTCCACCTTCATAATTCCACAATGTTTCTGGGGCGAAGGAGTTGGCGAGGTTAGGATTGTTAGTTGTCTGAGTGCCACCGGATTTAAACCCGTGTGATGCAGTTACGTAGAGCAGGAAGTCTTTATCGATTTTGTAATCCACGGTAAATTTCGGAGAAAAGTCATTGAATGACACCGAGCGATCGTTTGTGCCGGTGATGATCCCGCTCGAGGAATCATAGGATTTGTTCGACGTCCGCTCATGCGAATAACGACCGCCGACGACTAACGAGAGCTTATCGGTGGCATTCACCGTAGCTTGTCCAAAGGCGGCGTAATAGGTTGTCGCACTATCGGACAGGCCGCCAGTGATCTGCGAGCCGAGCGGCCCGAACGGGCTCTCGGTGCCATTATACGTGAACTGGTTAAGATGGCCGGTATCGTGGCCGATCGACGCGCCAACACTCCAGTCTATAAAATGGCTGCCGTTCGATTGCAGACGCAGTTCGCCGCTTGTCGACGCCCGGCGCAGCTTCAAGTTTTCATAGAAAAAGTCGTGGCTGCCGCCGTCGACATCGCCGTAGTTGAACAACACCGACGAGATGTGGCCGCCCACGCCGGTGAGCGAGACCGCGCCGAAGTCCCACACTGCGTGGAGGCTCTCATATTGATAGTTGCTGCCGACCTTTTGTGGGCGATTGAAATTGACCCGGTCGTCGTTTGTCGGGAAAAAGCCGACGCCGTCGGGGTCGGCGATAAAACCGGGCGTCTTGCCGTAATAGACCGCAGCCCAGGTCCGCGTTACAAAGCCCGTCGGCACACCGTCACGCATGCCGTCGGTCTCATTGGAATAGCTGTAGGTCGCGTCGAGGGTGAAGTTCGGTGCTGGCGTTAGCCGTGCCTCGACACGGCCCGTATAATATTCGTGGTTATTACCTCCGCCAATCGGGTTGATATTCTTGATGTTCCCGTCCGACTTTTCGTACTGCCCGGACGCCCGGATGGCGAGCAGGTCGTTGACGATTGGCACGTTGAGGACGGCCTGGACCCGGCGCGTGTTGAAGCTGCTGAAGCTCCCCTCCAGTTCTCCCTCGAAATTGTTTACCGGCTTTTTGGTGATGACGTTTATGGCACCGCCGATCGAGTTACGACCGAAGTACGTGCCTTGGGGACCGCGTAGGATCTCGATCCGGTCGAGATCGACGATCTGCGGATTGCTGGTTCCAGCCTCAACGTTGAACTCGTCGATGTAAAAGGCGTAGGAGGCCTGCCTGACGTCCGAGTAGGGGCTAAGCTGGTTGGAGATGCCGCGGATAACGAGGTCCTTGCGGTCCCGCGATCCGTTCGACTGGAAACTGACGTTGGGCGTCAGGGCGAAATAGTCCTGCACGCTGCGCACGTTCTGTAACTTGAGCGTCTGATCAGTGACGGCGGTGATCGCGATGGGCACGCTTTGAATCGATTCCTGACGACGCTGCGCCGTGACGATGATCTCGGAGGTGTCGGTCGGGGTGCCGCCTGTGCCCGCGGCGGTCGTGCTGGCCTGCTTGTAAGTCCCGTCGGCCGCCGCCGTCGCGACGACGGGTGCAGCGGGATCGGAGGCGGAACCGCGGTTTTGCGCCTGCACACCGCCGGCGAGCACAGTCGCAGCGATCATGGCGGTGGAACCGCGCCACATCTGCATGGTCTTGGTCATGTACTTCATCAGAGTACCCCCTGTTTGGCCGCGAATGCTCACGCGGCATCGGTTCCGTTCGCTTTCCGCATCGCGCGCCCCGTTATCGAGGTTTACCCACGGGGGCAGGATCGGTGCAGTGTCGCCCCAAGCGCTACGATCGCAGGTCAAAACGATCCGGCGATAAGACAGTGTCGGTCGCAAGCCGCGCGCGATCAACGCGCGTGGGCCCATGAGATCGTTGCGCGCACTGCAACACAACCGTCATCGTGCGGCTCGACCGCTGTGATGAAGGACGGTCGCATCGTCGCGGACGATGCGACCGTCCTTCATCACGAAGTTGAGCGTGCGCAGGGCGGCGATGTCCTTTACCGGATCAGCGGAAACGGCGACGATATCGGCGAACTGGCCGGGTGCCAGCCGCCCGACGTCGTTTTCCATCTTGAGCATGGCGGCCGGACGAATCGTTGCCGCTTGCAGTGCCTGGAGCGGGGTCATACCGGCCTTCTGGTACAGCTCAGCCTCGGCAATGGTTGCGGTGGTGCCGCCATTGGGCTCATAGGGAAACTGATCGGTCCCTAGCGCGATTTTTACCCCTACGCGGATCGCGGTCTGCAGCATCGCCCAATGGTCCTTACCGGTACTGTCGACGCGCGCGAGATACCAATCGGGCGAGCCGATCCTACGATAGAATTCCTTGGCGCCTGCCTGAGTGACGACAATAGTCGGCACCAGCCAGACTCCTTTGGCCTTCATACCCCTGAGTGTTACCTCATCGAGGTGATAGCCGTGCTCGAACCCATCGATGCCGAACCGCAGCGCCTGCTGCGCTGCTGCTACCGATCCGTTGTGCGCCGTCACCGGAATGCCGTTACGGTGTGCGACCTCGATTAACGTCGACATCTCCTCGTCAGTCATCGGTGCCGCCGAAATGCTGCCGTGATTGTCGGCGATGCCGCCCGATATTGCGATCTTGATCCAGTCGGCACCTGCCTTGATCTGTTGGCGTACTGCCCGGGCAAGCCCATACGGACCATCTGCCTCGAGCGATCCGTGACCTCCGGTCGGAACGATGATCTCACCCGCTGTCCTGATGCGCGGCCCGAGCACCTCGCCGCGATCGATTGCGGCGCGCAGCGCGAAATCGTTGCCATGATCCTCGCCGACCAAACGCACCGTCGTTACTCCCGAGAGCAACGATTGGCGCGCGTTGCCGGCCATCCGCAGTACTTCCTGCGGATCGGTTTCGGCAGCGAGCGCAGCACCCGCAGCTCCCGGCAGCTTGAGGCCGAGGTGGACATGCACGTTGATCAGGCCCGGGATCAGCCACTTGCCCGGCATCGACACGATCTGCGCGCCTGAGGGCACCGCGATACTGGCCTGAGCGCCCATGAGCGTGATGCGGCCGTCCGCGACGAGGACCGTCGCGTTCGGAATTTCATGGCCCGTGTCGACGTCGACGACCGTCGCGCCAACCAGCGCCGTGACGTCGGAACCGGCCGTCTGCGCCGCCGCCGCAAACGGCAAGGCGAGAGCGGCGGAGAGTAGCCACCTTGTTAGTCCCGCCATGTTCAGTTCCTTCCTATGCCATTCGCCGAAAGATTGTAGGCTCGTTCGACCCGGCGCAATGCGTGGAATGCCCGAATGTCATTGCGCTGATAGCAACATGGTGCGCCCAGCAGACCCGGACTTTCGCGCCGGAGCCGACTAAGCCGTTAAATTCATAGGTGAACATCTCGACGAGCCGGCTCGGCCGTGGCAATCGCAACAGATTGCCCGGAGCGCAGGGGGATTTCTCTCGACGTGCAAACTTGCCATCATAATAGCGGTAGCGTGGAGGCGGGCATGACCGAGCGGCAGGGGTGGGTGACGCGGCGACAGGCCGTGGGTGCCGCGGGCGCGGCGCTCGTGACAGCGCGCCTTGCTGCTCAGGTGCCCTCTCAAGTGCCCGACAACGACATGCATCAGTTGCGTGCCCTGCTCGACGCCAGCGCCGCCGCGGACGCGCTACGCCAGCCCGTGTCGCCAACGCCGCGCGCGATGCCGTTCGTCGATCCGCTTACGGACGCCTACCGGGCGAGGCTGCTAGCCGATCTGCAGCAGGACCGCAGCGCGCTCGCCGCGATCAACCGGGACAGACTGCCTACCGCCGACCGCATCGCCTACGATGTGTTCGCGTATCGAACCGACCAGACGTTCGCCTTCTTGCTCAGCGGTGCCTTCGACACGGCGCGCCGGGCACCGCTCGATCCGTCGTTCGGGCTCCACCTCGAATTCCCCGATTTCGTCTTGGCGAGCGCGCCGTTCGCGACGCTCCAGGATTATCAGACGGGCCTGGCACGCCTCGACGGCTTTGCCGGCCACCTGCAATCGACCATCGTGCAGCTCAAGAGGGGACTTGCCGCGGGGCAGCTCCAGCCGCGCATTATCGTTACCAACGTGCTTGCTCAGGTCGACGCCGTGCTCGCCGTGCCGGTCGAACAAAGCCCCTTCTATGCGGCCGTCACCAAGATGCCCTCGACGATCTCGGCGGGCGATCGTGCTCGGCTCGCGGGCAACTACCGGCGGGTCATCGCGAAGCGGATCTATCCCGGCTATGCGCTGTGGAAGGCATATCTCACCGACATCTACCTGCCGCGGACGAGTGTGGCGGTCGGCCGCTCCGCGATGGCGGGCGGCGCGGCGCTCTACGCGGCCGAGCTCGAACGACACACGACGACCACCACCGCCCCCGACGCGATCCACCGGCTGGGTCTGTCGGAAGTCACGCGTATACGCGCCGAGATGGAGGTGGCGAAGGCAAGCACCGGCTTTGCCGGCGATCTCGCCGCTTTCTTCTCCTTCGTCCGCACCGATCCGCAATTCTACTGCAAAACATCCGACGAGCTGCTCGGCCGCTTCACGGCGATCGAGGCGAAAATTTGGCGATCCATTCCGCAGCTGTTCGCGCGCCGCCCTGAGGCACCGTTCAGCGTCCAGCCATTGCCGGCGCTCGGCGCGCAGCGTGGCACGGGCTATTACCGTCCCGGTCCCCCGGACGGGAAGACGCCGGGCGTGCTGTTCTTCAACATGATGATGCTTGGCACGCGCCCGATCCCGACGCTTGAGACCCTGACGCTGCACGAAGGCATTCCCGGCCATCATTTCCAGATCACGCTCGCGCGCGAAAACGAGAAGCTGCCGAAACTGCTGCGCTTCTCCGGTGAGGGATTTACCGCCTACACCGAAGGCTGGGCGCTGTACTGCGAGTCGCTGGGGCGCCAACTCGGCATGTTCGGCGATCCCTATCAATGGTTCGGCCACCTCGACATGGAGATGCTGCGCGCCGTCCGGCTGGTAGTCGATACCGGCCTCCACGCGCAGGGGTGGCAACGGCAGGCGGCGATCGACTACATGCTGGCAAATACGTCGATGGCGCCGCACGACGTCATGGTCGAGGTCGATCGCTACCTTGCTGCACCGGGCCAGGCCTGCGCTTACAAGATGGGCGAGCTCAAGATTCGCGGCCTGTGCGATCGCTCGATGGCCGCGCTGGGTAGCCGCTTCGCCATTAAGG
>CAXTTR010000118.1:0-8440 GCA_964247215.1 uncultured Sphingomonadaceae bacterium | reverse complement strand
GTGCACCATTCGGACCGCGCGAATCTTCGATTACTGATATCGATCAATCTGGCGAGCGGCGATCACGTTAATGGGCAAGTGTTAATAGCGAGACGCAAACGATGGCAAATAACCAACCTCAATACTGGCATAGCGTCACGACGGCTCACGATGGCACATTCGATTAAGGTTGGCGATTATGGCTTATCCATAGTGCTGGCGGTGCTGCTCGCTGCCTGCTCGAAGGCACCGCAACAGCCGCAGCGAGGTCCTGTTGAGGTTGGAATAGTCACTCTTACGAGTGCGCCGGTGACGACCTCCGTTGTGCTCACCGGCCGGACCGCGGCAACGCTGGAGTCAGACGTCCGTCCACAGGTAGATGGCATAATCCAAGCGCGTCTGTTCCAGGAAGGTGCGCTCGTGCATGTCGGCCAGCCGCTGTACCGCATCGATCCGCGACCATATCGGGCCAGCCGCGATCAGGCGGCTGCCGCGCTCGAGAATGCGCAGGCGAGCTACGCGGCGGCGCAGGCGCAAGCGGACCGCTATCGGACGCTCAGTGAGACCGACGCGGTGAGCCGACAGCAGATCGACAACACGGTCGCTGCCGCGCGGCAAGCGAGTGCGACGGTGCATCAGGATGTGGCCGCGCTGGAGAGTGCGCGGATCAACCTGGCCTATACGGTGGTGCGTGCGCCAATAACCGGACGCGTCGGCCGTTCGGCTTTTACCCCCGGCGCGCTGGTAACCGCGAGTCAGACGACTGCGCTTGCCACAATTCAACAGCTGGACCCAATCTATGCCGACATCGTCCAGTCGAGCGATGCGCTGCTCGCGCTGCGCCGCTCGCTAGCCAAGGGCAGCATTCTGCCGGCGAGCGCGACGGTGCGGCTGAAGCTTCAGGACGGCAGCGACTATTCGCATCCGGGCACTATCGAGTTCAGTGAAGTCACCGTCGACCAGAACACCGGGACCGTCACCCTGCGCGCGCGGTTTCCCAATCCGGCCGCAATGCTGCTTCCGGGAATGTTCGTTCGCGTAATGGCTGAGCAGGGTATCGTTCCGAACGGCATCCTGGCACCGCAGCAAGGCATAACGCGTGATCCCAAGGGCGATGCCACCGCGCTCGTCGTCGGGCCGGCTAATAAAGTGGCGCAGCGCACCGTCATGACGAGCCAGGCGATCGGCGATAGCTGGCTGGTCACGGGCGGGCTCAAGGCCGGTGATCGGCTGATCGTCGAGGGTACCGGGAAAGCGCCGCCGGGTACCACTGTAAAGCCAGTCGCTGCCTTGCGTGGCAAAAAATAGCTGAACCGTATGAGTCAGTTTTTCATTGACCGGCCAATCTTCGCCTGGGTACTCGCCATCGGTATCACGATGGCGGGCATCCTCGGCATCACGCTGCTGCCGATTGCCCAATATCCAGATATCGCGCCGCCAGCGATCAGTGTCACAGCCACCTACCCAGGTGCCAATGCGCAGATACTGCAATCGAGCGTTACGCAGGTCATCGAGCAGCAGCTCACCGGCATTGACGGGTTGATCTACTTTTCCTCGACCTCAAGTGCCGCCGGCACGGCCACTATCACGGCGACCTTCGCCAAAGGTACCGACCCGGATACGGCGCAGGTTCAGGTCCAGAACAAGGTCACGCAGGCCAATTCGCGCCTGCCAAGCCAGGTGCAGCAGCAAGGCGTCATTGTCACCAAGTCGAACAGCGACTTTCTGATCATCGTTGCCCTCTACGACAAGACCAACAAGGCCAGCGATGCCGACGTCGCCGACTGGCTCGTCAACAATCTCCAGGACGATCTATCCCGCATCAGCGGTGTCGGCCAGACGCAGCTGTTCGGTTCGAGCTACGCAATGCGAATTTGGCTGGATCCGTACAAGCTTGCTGCAGTCCACCTTATACCGTCAGACGTGTCCAGCGCGGTGCTCGCGCAGAACGCCGATGTCTCGGCGGGCCAGATCGGCCAGGAGCCGGCGGTCAAGGACCAGCAGCTTAATGCGATCGTCAACGCCAAATCGCGGTATCAAACGCCCGAACAGTTTCGCGACATCGTCGTCAAAACGCTTACCGATGGGTCGGTCGTCCATATATCCGATGTTGCGCGGGTGGAGATGGGCGACGAAAGCTATGCGACCAGTGCCGAGTACAACCGGCATCCTGCATCAGGGCTTGCCATCCAACTCGCCCCGGGCGGCGACGCGCTCAAAACGGCGACCGCGGTCAAGGCTCGCGTTGCCGAGCTGACCGCCGCGCTACCGCCCGGGTACGCGATCACCTACCCGGTCGATACCACCGACTTCATCAGACTTTCGATCCAGGAGGTCATCAAGACGCTGATCGAGGCGATAGTTCTGGTTGTCATCGTCATGTTCGTCTTTCTCCAAGACTGGCGGACGACGCTCATTCCGGCAATCGCCGTCCCGGTGGTGCTACTTGGCACCTTCGCCGTGCTCGCGCTGTTTGGCTATTCGATCAATACGCTCACGCTGTTCGGCATGGTGCTCGCCATTGGGCTGTTGGTGGACGATGCCATTGTCGTGGTCGAGAATGTCGAGCGACTGATGGACGAGGAGAAGCTCTCGCCGTACGAAGCTACGTCGAAATCGATGGGCCAGATCAGCTCCGCGCTTATCGGCATTGCGCTGGTACTGTCCGCGGTGTTGCTGCCGATGGCGTTTTTCGGCGGCTCGACCGGCGTAATCTATCGCCAGTTCTCGATTACGATCGTGTCGGCGATGGTGCTTTCGGTGCTAGTTGCGCTGATCCTGACACCGGCGCTCTGCGCGACCTTGCTAAGACCCGCGACGCGGGCCAAGGACGAAGGTGGCCGCATCGACGCGCGCTTCAATCGCTGGCTTGCCCGCACGACCGACCGCTACGTCGCGGGCGTCGGCAGTGTGCTGTCGCACCGGCTGCTCCATTTCCTCGTTTATGCCGCCGTCGTTGGCCTGCTGGCGTTTCTGTTCGTGCGGCTCCCAACGGGCTTCCTGCCGGACGAGGACAAGGGCGAGGCGTTTGTTATCTATACGCTTCCGCCCGGCGCGGCGCAGTCGCGTACCGCCGACGTGCGGACGACGATTGAGGATTTTTACCTCGGCCAGCAAAAAGCGAATGTCGCCGGGATGTTTGCGATTACTGGATTCAGCTTTGCCGGCACCGGGCAGAATGCCGGCCTCGGCTTCGTCCAGCTAGCCCCGTTCGATCAGCGCAAGGGTGCGCGCAACGGCGTCGCCGCGATCAACGAACAGGCGAAGGGAACTTTCTCGCACATTCGCGATGCGCAGGTTATCCCGCTGGCACCGCCCCCGATCAGCGGCCTTGGTCAGTCCAATGGCTTCACCTTCGAGCTGCTCAATTCAAACGCGATGCCGAGCGAGAAGTTCGCGGCGCTGCGCGACAAGCTGATCGCTGCAGCCAACCACGACCCGCAGCTTGCGCAAGTACGGCTCAACTCGCTTGCCGATGCGCCGCAGCTGCGCGTCAACATCGACGAGCCGAAGCTTGCGGTGCTGGGCCTGGTAGAAAGCGACGTCACTGCGACGCTCAGCGCGGCTTGGGGCAGCACCTATATCAACGACTTCGTAGATCGCGGGCGTGTCAAGCGCGTCTACATGCAAGCCGATGCGCCATACCGTATGTTACCGGCTAACCTCGACAATTGGTTCGTCCGGTCCAGCTTATCGACTTCAACCTTGACCACGCCTGCAGGTACGACATCAACCAACGGCGTCGGTGCCAATATGGTGCCGTTCTCGTCCTTCGCGTCCACGAGTTGGGAGAAGGGCCCGACCTCGCTGACCCGCTTCAACGGGCGTCCGTCGTTCGAGCTTCAGGGCGGTGCCCCACCTGGTGTGAGTTCGGGCGCGGCAATGAAACGCATCGTGGCGCTCGCCAAGCAAATGGCACCCGGTACCACTTACGCCTGGAGCGACCTCGCCTACCAGGAGAATATCTCTAATGGGCAAGCACCGCTGCTCTACGGCATCTCGATCCTGATCGTGTTCCTGTGCCTGGCGGCGCTATACGAGAGCTGGTCGATTCCGTTTGCGGTACTGCTCGTGCTGCCGTTGGGCCTGATCGGCGCGGTGCTGGCCGTGACCTTCCGGGGTCTCGACAACAACATCTACTTCCAGGTCGGGCTGCTTACGACGATGGGGTTAGCTGCCAAGAACGCGATCTTGATCGTCGAATTCGCCGAGACCGAGCACCGCAACGGCAAGGACGTCGCTGCCGCCGCGTTGAACGCTGCCAAGCTGCGCCTTCGGCCAATATTGATGACCTCGATCGCCTTCATCGCCGGCGTATTTCCGCTGGCGATCGCGAGCGGCGCTGGTGCTTCAAGCCGGATTGCGATCGGCACTGCCGTGGTCGGCGGAATGCTTACCGCCACGGCGCTGGCGATCTTTTACGTTCCACTGTTTTTCGTTGCCGTTACGGGGCTGTTCCACCGCGGTGCCGCGACTGACGATCGCCACAGTCCAAGTCCGCAGGCAGCATGATCCGCCCATCGATGCTCGCGCTGCCGTTGCTCGCGCTTCTCGCCGGGTGCAATCTCGCGCCGCACTATACGCTGCCGCCGCCCGCTACGCCCGGCCAGTGGCCGGTCGGCTCCGCCTACCCGCCCGCGCTCGACCAGCCGGCCGGGTTGCCATGGCAGACGCTGGTTTCGGACCCGCGGCTGCGCAGCCTTATCGCACGCGCGCTCGCGAACAATCAGGACCTGCGCGCGACCGTGGCGAATGTCGCAGCAACGCGCGCGCAATACCGGGTCCAGCGCGCTGCCCAGCTCCCGACCGTGACCGGCCAGGCTGGCGCTACGATCGACCGCGGCCTCACCAGCTCAAGCAACAATCTGAACAGCTACAGTTCCGATATCGGCACTTCGAGCTTCGAGATCGACCTGTTCGGGCGGCTCAAGAACCTCACCAAGCAAGCTTTCGAACAGTACCTAGCGACCGATGCCGGAATGCGCTCGGCCCGGATCATCCTGGTTGCGGATACTGCTACTACCGCTGTGACTCTCGCGTCGGATCGCGATCTTCTAACGGTGGGGGAGGAAACGCTGAAGAGCGGCCAGCGCACACTGGAGCTGACTAACTCGCTCCATCGCTCCGGGCTGGTCGCCGGTACCGATGTCGCCAATGCCGAGACAGTAGTCGCTCAGGCGCAGTCGGACATTGCGCAGTACACGACGCAGGTCGCGCAGGACCGTAACGCGCTCGAGCTGCTGGTCGGCGGCCCGGTCGAGGACGCGCTTCTACCCGCATCGTTGGCCGAGCTGGACCCCTTGATCGCAATCGTGCCGGCTGGGTTGTCATCGACGATACTACTCCAGCGCCCCGATGTGCTCGAAGCCGAACATCGGCTAAAAGGTGCCACCGCCTATATCGGCGCAGCACGCGCCGCCTTCTTCCCGACCATCACGCTGACTTCGGCGATCGGCGTCGCGAGTACCGCGCTAAGCACTCTCTTCACCGGCGGCGCAGCGAGCGTTTCAATAGCGCCGCAGGCGTCGCTGCCGATCTTTGGGGGCGGCAATCGCGGTACGCTCGCTTACGCCAAGGCTGAGCGCGAGTATTATCTCGCACAGTATCATTACACCGTGCAGACCGCGTTCCGCGAGGTTGCCGACGATATCGCGCGTCGCGGCACCATCGGTCGGCAGCGTGTCGCGCAGGCCCGCCTCGTCGCTGCTGCCAGCACGAGCTATCGCCTTGCCGACCTGCAGTACCGCACCGGCACCGACACCTTTCTCGCTGCACTGACCAGTCAGCGCACGCTCTACACCGTCCGCCAGTCGCAAGTCGCCACAATCCTTGCCGATCTGAAAAACCGTATCTCGCTCTACGAAACGATCGGCTCCGATCCCGATCTCGGTGCCGGTCACCCATGACATATCCCCGACTACCGAAGAGGCATTTCGCAAATGGCTGTCGAAACTCGAATGCGCGCTTTCCGACCAACTAGTCTAATACCAACTCTCATTGATTGTCACCGATGCGCCCATTGGCGCAGTCCGATGGACATGATGCGCCATGGCTGATCGACGACGGTTCCAGGCAACGCAACACTGGTCGAGGATGTCATTGTAGGATTTGAAGATGCGGTTCGACAGCCAGTTGTCGCGCATGAACTGCCAGACGTTCTCGACGGGGTTGAGCTCGGGACATTTCGCCGGCAGGGGCAGCAGGGTTATGTTGCCGGGGACGACGAGCCCCGCCGAGCGATGCCAGCCCACCTGATCGAGCAGCAGCACGGCATGGGCGTCCGGCGCAACGGCGGCGATCTCGGTGAGATGTGGCGTCATGCCTTCGGTATTGCAGCGGGGCAGCGGAGGAGCGGATCGGCGTCGAACTCGTCCAGCAACTGAAAGCTCGCGGGCAGTGGCTGGCCTGCGACTGCCTGGGACGATGTGCTGCCGCCGCTGCTGGCACCGGTATATGTCACCGAAGCGCGAACCTATTGTCTGCGCCGCCTCGACGGGGACTGTCAGGAATTCCGTGTGTGGGCGGGCGGTTAAGCATTACGCCGCCATGGCTTTGATGAAGCGCTCGCCGAAGATGACGGCGAACTGGGCCTTGGCCATGGTCCACTCGCGCGGCGGCATGATCCACTCTTTCTCGGAGCGGTTCAAGATCAGATAGAGCAGCTTGGTCGCGGCATCGTCGCTGGGAAAGTGGCCCCGGGCGCGAACCGCCCGGCGCAGCTTCGAGTTCAGCGCCTCGATGGCGTTGGTAACCGGTATGAGGGGTGTCGGTGCCGAAGTTCCTGCTGCGACTCATTGGGTGGCGGCGTATGGTGCGACCATCCGGGACAGAGGCACCGGGAGCACGAAGGTGCGGGCAGGCCGATCCACACGATGAGCTGCGAGCTCGTGTTAGTAGCTGGCCGCCTCTGCGACTCGCCCGGTTGCGCCGAGAGCGCGAATCCGTAGGTGTCGTGTCGCCCGCCGCTCCCGTCATCTTTGTGACAGGAGGAGGCAATGCGACATGTAATCGGAATCGACATCCACCGGACCTTTGGCGAGGTGGTGATATGGGAAGACGGCAAGCTCCATCGTGCGGGCCGGGTCGAGATGACCCGGACGGCGCTCGAGGGCTTCGGCAAAGGACTGCGCGACCGACGAGGTCGTCATCGAGGCGACCGGCAACTGCATGGCGGTGTCGCGCGTGCTCTCGCCTTTCGTAACGAAGGTGGTGGTCGCCAATCCGTTACAGGTGAAAGCGATCGCGCATGCGCATGTGAAGACGGACAAGATCGACGCGGGCACGCTCGCAAGCCTGTATGCGGCTGGGTACCTCCCGGAGATCTGGACGCCCGACGTCGCCACCGAACGCATGCGCAGGTTGGCGGCGCGCCGTTACCAGGTGGTCCGGCACCGCACGCGCATCAAGAACGAGGTTCACTCGATCCTGCACGCGCACCTCATCCCGCGTTGTCCGCATGCCGACCTGTTCAACGGTGCCGGTCGCGCCTGCTTGCGCGGCAGCCGGTTCCCGCCGACGAGCGCGAGGCGATCGACCGGCACGTGCGTGAACTCGACCGGCTTGCGGACGACCTGAAGGCGCCCGACAAGGCGATCGCGGCCGACTCCTCGACGACACGTCCATTGCGCGCCTGATCACCATCACCGGTATCAACCTGACGGTAGCAGCCGGTATCGTCGCGGCAATCGGTGATGTCCGCCGCTTCTCCAGCCCGCAGAAGCTGGTGAGCTACTTCGGCCTCAACCCGCGCGTCCGGCAGTCCGGGCTCGGTGCCGCCCATCATGGTCGCATCAGCAAGGCGGGGCGCAGCCATGCACGAGCGATGCTGGTCGAGGCAGCGTGGGCGGCGGCGAAGACGCCGGGGCCGCTGCACGCCTTCTTCGTACGGATCCGGGCGAAGCGCGGACACCAGATCGCCGCGGTTGCGCTCGCGCGCAAGCTCACCGTGCTGTGCTGGTATCTGCTCACCAAGGAGACTGACTATCGCTGGGTGCGTCCAGCGCTCGTGGCGAACAAGCGACGCGCCATGGAGCTCCAGGCGGGTCAGCCGCAGAAGAAGGGCAACAAGCCAGGTCCCGCCTACGCCTACAACGTCAAAGCGTTGCGCGACCAGGAGATGGATGTCGCCCGCCATGCCGAACAGGCTTACGAATACTTCGTCGCCCAGTGGGAGACACGCCCGAAGGTGCGCGGACGCTCCAAGCCGGCAGAGCTGTGAAAAGGCGGCCTGACGGAGCTTGCAGCCGGAGTTCCGTTCTTCGCCACGGAGTCGCCCGCGCCCGGAGTCCATAGCATAATTTTACGCGCCAAGTCTTGTCGATCTCATTCGTGGTGTAAATGATCCGGCGGACCTCGCCCGGGAACGCGAAGAATGGAATGACCTCGCTCCAGGCGCGCCGCCAGTTCTGGCCGATGGCCGGGTAGCGCTGGCCCCAAAAGCTGGCCTCGAATGCCGTCAGCG
>CAXTTR010000117.1:0-8460 GCA_964247215.1 uncultured Sphingomonadaceae bacterium | reverse complement strand
GGCTCAACCAGCACGACGCGATCGTCTGCCGGACGACGCGCGCCGCGCTCATGCTGGGCAAGCCCGCATGACACCGGCTGTGCGCCTGCGCTCGCTGTTGTTCGTTCCCGCCGATAGCGTGCGCAAGTTCGCCAAGGCGCAGGGCTGCGGGGCCGACGCGCTGATCCTCGATCTCGAAGACTCGGTCGCGCCGGCAGTGAAGGCGGAGGCGCGCGAGCATGTCGCGGGTATCCTTGCCGGGCCAGCCGAACGCAGCTGGCAATTCTACGTCCGCGTCAACCCGCTCGACACCGGGCTGACGCTGGGCGACCTCGCGGCGGTCGTGCGCCCCGGGCTCGACGGGGTCATGTTGCCGAAGTCGAACGGCGCGCACGATGTCGTCCAGCTCGGCCACTATCTCGACGCGTTCGAGGCGGCGCGCGGCATGACCGTCGGGACGACGCGTATCGCCGTGGTGGCGACTGAGACTCCCGCCGCGATGTTCGCGCTCGGCTCGTACGCGCCGCCGCACCCGCGGCTGGCGGCGCTGACGTGGGGGGCCGAGGACCTCGGCGCGGCGGTCGGCGCGACTGACAATAAGGAAGCCGACGGTAGCTGGACCTTCCCGTACCAGCTGGCGCGCGCGCACTGCCTGCTGGCCGCCGCCGCTGCCGAAGTCGCGCCGGTCGACACGCTGTACGCCGACTTCCGCGACAGCGACGGGCTCGCCGCCGATTGCCGCCGGGCGCGGCGCGACGGCTTTACCGGGCGGCTGGCGATCCACCCCGATCAGGTACCGGTGATCAACGCCAGCTTCGCGCCGTCAGCGGCGGATATCGCACACGCCCGCCGCGTCGTCGACGCGTTCGCGGCGAGCCCCGAGGCGGGGACGATCGGCATCGACGGCAAGATGTACGACATCCCGCATCTGAAGGCGGCGCGGCGAACGCTGGCGTCGGCAGGCTGAACCAAGCGCTGCGCCTCTGCTCCCCTCCCGCCTTCACGGGAGGGGCCGGGGGTGGGCCTTCGCTCGGGAAGCCATGCGGCGTGGCAAAGCCCACCCCCAACCCCTCCCGTGAAGGCGGGAGGGGAGCAGCAAGGAAGGTAAAGCATGCGCCTAGCGGGCTTATCTCGGCGAGCAATTTCGTCTCAATCCGGCCTATGGAGCCTGCTGCGATGCTGACGCGCCCTCGCATAGCAGGCGCACGAGGTCGCGGCCCCACGTCGCTGCCCCCCAGCCGAGGACTTGGCGCGCGGCGGCGGTGTCGCCTGCGCCTGCTGCGTGACCGGGTGCGGCTACGGGCGGCAGCTCAAGCTCGCGCCCGAAATACTCCGCCGCGTACCGCGCCACGTCGCTGCCGCTGAGCAGGCGGCCGGTGGCGATCACGACGTCGGCTGCGACCGGCTGCTGCAGCATCCGCCACATCGGATCGACGTACTCTGCGGTCCAGCCGCAGTCGGCCGCAGTAGCGAGGTCGTCCGCTATGGGAGCGTTCCCGACTGCGACTGCGGCGACGATACGCGTCAGCGGTGACGTGTCCTCGCTTAGCCGCGATTCGTGCGCAAACATCCGCCCGGTCACCGCAAACATACCGCCGCGGCGAGCCTCCTCGATCAGCGTCGTCGCCTCATCGGAAGCGGGTGCGGGTCCGGCGCTGAACAGTTTAGCGGGTCGGCCCGCAAGCAGTGTCAGCAACTCGCCGGTCGCCGTGGTACGCGCCGGTCCGGGGCCGCGCAGGTCGTAGACTTCGGCCGGCGTCGCCTGCAGCGCGGCTGCCACGTCGGGGTACAGCGCAACCTCGTCAGCGACGCCGAGCTTCGCCAGCCCGGTCAGCGGCCCCGCCGCCGTGCCCGCGACGCGATACCCGCGCGCCAACAGCAGCCGCGCGAGATAGGCGCCGGCCGGGGTGTCGAGTCCGAGGATGGCTGCCGTGCGCGCCGTTGTTGGCGCGGTACGCGCTGTGGGTGCGGCAATCGCCATAATACTTCGCCTTCTCCTGCAGTTGACCTCCGTGGACCATTCTCCACGCCGGTTAAACTATCAACAAACACTCGCCGCCCCAGCGCAAGCTGGGGTCCATCTTTGTGCAGCAGCGCGCACTGCCCGGACATGGGCCCCAGCTTGCGCTGGGGCAGCGGGTGAATTGGGTAGTTCGACCCCGCTTGCCGACCGCGCTTGCTTCGCCTATATCGCGCCCATCTTCACATCGGTAACGGCTTGAAGGTCGGTCGGGATGGTCCCGCCGCCGCTAGCCGCCCTGTAAGTTGTGCCACGTGACATCTGGAGCTGAATGACCGACACTGCTGCCCTGACTGCGCTGATCGAGCCGATCGTCACCGATCTCGGCTATGATCTCGTGCGCGTTCAGATGAACGGCAGCAAGTCGGCGCAGACGCTGCAGATCATGGCCGAGGACCGCGCCACCGGACAGCTGACGCTTGAGCAGTGCGCGACAATCTCGCGGGCGCTGTCCGAGATGCTCGACGAGAAGGACCCGATCGAGCATGAATACCGCCTCGAAGTGTCGTCGCCGGGCATCGACCGGCCGCTGACACGCGCCGCCGATTATGCTAGATGGATCGGACACGAGGTGCGGCTGAAGCTTGTACCTGGTGAGGGCGGACCGAAGCGGCTGCATGGCACGATCGGCCCGATGGTGTTCGACGCGGTGACGATCGAGGTGCCGACGGCAGGCGCGACGGTAGTGCCGCTGGCGTCGATCGAGGGTGCCAAGCTGGTGCTGACGAACAAGCTGATCGCCGCTACCCGCCCACTCAATGCCGACGGGGCCGATGAGATCATCGAGCTGCCTGCGCCGGCGAACGACGACCAAGAGGAAGACGACTGATGGCTGTTGCCGCTGCTGTTGCCAATTCGAACGCGCTGAACGCCGCGAAGGCGGTGACCGCGAACCGCGCCGAGTTGATCGCCATCGCCGACGCGGTGGCGCGCGAGAAGTCGATCGACCGGATGATCGTCATCGAGGCGATGGAGGAGGCGATCCAGCGCGCCGCCCGGGCGCGTTACGGCTCGGAGAACGACATCCGCGCCAAGCTCGACCCGAAGACCGGCGACCTGCGGCTGTGGCGCGTCCTCGAAGTCGTCGAGGAGCCCGAGGACTTTTTCAAGCAGGTCAGTCTGCGCGATTCGGCCAAGCTGCAGAAGGACGCGGCGCTCGGCGACTTCATTATCGACCCGCTGCCGCCGATCGAGTTCGGGCGCATCGCGGCGCAGGCGGCGAAGCAGGTCATCGTCCAGAAGGTCCGCGATGCCGAGCGCGACCGGCAGTATGAAGAGTATAAGGACCGGGTAAACGAGATCATCACCGGCATCGTCAAGCGCGCCGAGTTCGGGCATGTCGTCGTCGACCTCGGCAAGGCCGAGGGTATCATCCGCCGCGACCAGCAGATCCCGCGCGAGGTGCTGCGCGTCGGCGACCGCGTGCGGACGCTGATCCTGTCGGTGCGCCGCGAAGTCCGCGGGCCGCAGATCTTCCTGAGCCGCGCCGCGGGCGAGTTCATGAAGAAGCTGTTCGCGCAGGAGGTTCCCGAGATTTACGACGGCATCATCGAGATCAAGGCGGTGGCACGCGATCCCGGCAGCCGCGCCAAGATCGGCGTGATCAGCCGCGACTCGAGCATCGACCCGGTCGGCGCCTGCGTCGGCATGAAGGGCAGCCGTGTCCAGGCCGTCGTCCAGGAACTGCAGGGCGAGAAAATCGACATCATCCCATGGTCGCCCGACGTCGCGACCTTCGTCGTCAACGCGCTCCAGCCCGCCGAAGTCTCGAAGGTCGTCATGGACGAGGACGACAACCGCATCGACGTCGTCGTTCCCGACGATCAGCTCAGCCTGGCGATCGGCCGCCGCGGGCAGAACGTCCGGCTGGCGAGCGCGCTGACCGGGCGCCAGATCGATATCATGACCGAGGCCGACGAGAGCGAGCGCCGTCAGAAGGAGTTCGTCGAGAAGTCGGCGCTGTTCGAGACCGAGCTCGACATCGACGAGACGCTGGCGCAGCTGCTCGTCGCCGAGGGCTTCAGCGACTTGGACGAAGTCGCCTATGTCGACGTCAGCGAGCTCGCCAACATCGAAGGCATCGACGAGGACATCGCCGCCGAGCTGCAGAACCGCGCCGTCGAGGCGCTCGAGCGCAAGGAAGCCGCCGCCCGCGCCGAGCGCCAGGAGCTCGGTGTCGAGGACGCGCTGGCGGAGATAGATGGCCTGACCGAGCCGATGCTGGTGACGCTCGGCAAGGCGGGGGTGAAAACGCTCGACGATCTGGGCGACCTCGCCACCGACGAGCTCGTTGCGAAGCACAGTGGCATCCTGAAGGCGTTCAACATTTCCGACGACGACGGCAACCGCATCATCATGGCGGCACGCGCGCACTGGTTCGAGGACGAAGATACCAAGGCTGGGGAGGTCGCGCACGCGGATGTCCCAGAATGAGACGCTAAGCGCTCCCGAACGACGCTGCATCATCAGCGGTGAGCATGGCGCGCGGGCCGAGCTGATCCGGCTCGCGCTCGATGCCACCGGTGCGGTCATGCCCGATCTCGGCGCGCGCGCACCGGGCCGCGGCGCGTGGCTGTCACCCGACCGCGCATTGATCGCCACCGCGGCGGGCAAGGGGCGGTTGCGCGGCGCATTGATGCGCGCCTTCAAGACCAACAGTATCGCGGTGCCCGACGACCTCGTCGAGCGCATCGCCGACGGGCTGAAGCGCCGCGCATTGGACGGCCTGGGCTTGGCAAACAAGGCCGGGCACCTGATATGGGGAACCGAGCGGATCGGCGACGCGCTGCTCAACGGACGCGCGCGGCTGCTGCTGCATGCGGCCGACGCGGCTCCCGATGGCATCCGTAAATTGGACGGCAAGGCGCTCGCGGCCGAGCGCGAGATCCCGGTGCGGATGCTGCCGGTCGGGCGCGAGGAATTGTCGTTGGCCTTGGGCCGCGAAAATGTTGTACATGCCGCTGTCTGCGACTCTGCCGGGGCGGCGCGTGTGGTTGCCGCGCTCGACCGGTGGCTGGCCTTCAACGGCACGAACGATGTGGTTTCGGAGGCGTCAGCCGCCTCCGGCGAGATGGGGTATCAAGGTCCGGCATGAGTGACGACAACAAACCAAAGCTTGGCACGCGGGCCCCGCTCGGTCTGAACAAGACCGTCGAGATCGGCAAGGTCAAGCAGAGCTTCAGCCACGGCCGCTCGAAATCGGTCGTGGTCGAGGTCAAGCGCGCGCGCGTGCTGCACCGCCCCGGCGATCCTGTGCCGGTCGAGGTCGCGCCGCCGCCCGCGCCCGAGCCGGTCGTCGTCGCCCCGCCGCCGCCGCCGGTAGCAGCCCCGCGCCCGGTCGTGCCGCCGGTAATGTTCACGCCCGTCGAGCGGGTTGCACCGCCGAAGCCGGTGGAACTTGCGCCGGTTGCGACGGCTCCGGCTCCGGCTGTCGAAGCGCCGGCGCCTGCGCCGGAAGTGACGCCTGCGCCCGCACTCGCTGCTGCACCAGCGCCGACTGCTGCGCCCGCACTCACTGCTGCACCAGCGCCGGCTGCTGCACCGGTGGAGATCAAGGCTGCTGCTCCCGCTCCGGCGAGCGGTTCGTCGGCGGCTCCGTCCGCCGCGGCTATAGGTGCGCCCGCTGCTCGCGCGCCAGCCGCCCAGGCACCCGCCTCGACAGCGCGTCCGCCGGCGCGCCCTGCACCGCCGCGCCGCCCGGCGGTCGACACTTCGCGGCTGACGCCGCAGGAGAAGCTCGCCGCCTTGCTGCGGCAGGCCGAGGAAGACCGCATGCGCGCGCTCGAGGAAGCGCGCATCCGCGAGGACCAGGCGAAGGTCGAAGCCGCCGAGGCCGACCGGCTCCGGGCCGAAGAGAAAAAGCGCGTCGAGGAGGAGCTCGCCACTCGTCCGGCAGCGCCGGCCGAAACGCGCGCGCGCGTCCCCGGCCAGATCACGCCGATCGTCGACGACGAGTCCGATGGCGGCAAGCGCGGGCTTCCCGCCAAGCCGGCGCGCGGCCGTACCGATGACCGTCGCCAGTCGGGCAAGCTCACCGTCACCAAGGCGCTGACCGAGGACGACAGTGTCCGCGTCCGCAGCCTCGCCGCGCTGCGCCGCAGCCGCGAGAAGGAAAAGCGCGCGCATCAGGGCGGCGGTCGTCAGGCGAAGCAGGTCCGCGAGGTCGTCGTCCCCGAGGCGATCACCGTGCAGGAACTCGCCAACCGCATGGCCGAGCGCGTCAACGACGTCATCCGCGTCCTCGGTACGCTGGGCATTCCGGGAGCCGCGGTCGATCAGGAAGTCGACCAGGACATCGCCGAGCTGGTAGTCAGTGAATTCGGTCACAACATCCGGCGCGTCTCGGATGCCGACGTCGAAGTCGGCGTCATCGGCGCGGTCGACGAGGACACCGACCTGCAGCCGCGCCCGCCGGTGGTCACCATCATGGGCCATGTCGACCACGGCAAGACCAGCCTGCTCGACGCCCTGCGCGGCACCGATGTGGTCGCGGGCGAGGCCGGCGGCATCACCCAGCACATTGGCGCCTATCAGGTCGAACTGAAGTCGGGCGACAAGATCACCTTCCTCGACACGCCGGGCCACGAAGCCTTCACCGACATGCGCGCCCGCGGTGCGAACGTCACCGACATCGTTATCCTCGTGGTGGCGTGGGACGACGGGATCATGCCGCAGACGATCGAGGCGATCAACCACACCAAGGCAGCGGGCGTGCCGATGATCGTCGCCATCAACAAGATGGACAAGCCCGGGGCGGACGCGCAGCGCATCCGCACCGCGCTGCTGCAATATGACGTACAGGTCGAGGCGCTCGGCGGTGACGTCCAGGACGTTGAGGTCTCGGCGACCAAGAAGACCGGGCTTGATGAGTTGCAGGAGAAGATCCTGCTGCAGGCCGAGCTGCTTGATCTCAAGGCCAACCCCAACCGTGCCGCCGAGGCGACGGTGATCGAGGCCAAGCTCGACAAGGGGCGTGGCCCGCTCGCGACCGTGCTGGTCAACCGCGGCACCTTGAAGACCGGCGACATCTTCGTCGTCGGGGCCGAGTGGGGCAAGGTCCGCGCCATGCTCAACGACAAGGGCGTCCAGGTGAAAACCGCCGGGCCGTCGGTGCCGGTCGAGGTGCTCGGGCTTTCGGGCGTGCCCCGCGCCGGCGACCCGTTCAGCGTCATGGAAACCGAAGCGCGCGCCAAGGAAGTCGCGAGCTACCGCGCCGGACTGCTGACCGCCGCGCGCACCGTCAGCGCACCCGCCGACCTCGCCTCGATGTTCGATGCGCTGAAGGCGACCAAGGCGCAGGAGTACCCGCTCGTCATCAAGGGCGACGTTCAGGGCTCGGTCGAGGCGATCGTCAGCGCGGTCAACAAGATCTCGACCGACCTCATCAAGGTCCGCGTGCTGCACTCGGGCGTCGGCGGCATCACCGAATCCGACGTCCAGCTCGCAGCGGCATCGAAGGCGCCGATCATCGGCTTCGGCGTTCGCGCCAACGCCAAGGCTCGCGAGATCGCACAGCGGGACGGCGTCGCGCTCAAATACTACGACGTGATCTACGACCTGACCGACGATGTCCGCCTCGCGATGGCGGGGCAGCTTGGGCCCGAAATGCTCGAGAACGTCGTCGGGCGCGCACAGGTGCTCGAAGTCTTCCAGGCCGGCAAGACCGGCAAGGCGGCGGGCGCGCGCGTCATCGAGGGCATGATCAAGCGCAACCTCAGGGCGCGCGTCATGCGCGACGACGTAGTCATCTACGTCGCCTCGATCTCGTCGCTGCGGCGCTTCAAGGACGATGTCAACGAAGTCCGCTCGGGGCTCGAGTGCGGCATCGGGCTCGAGAACAACACCGACATCAAGCCCGGCGACGTCATCGAGACATTCGAAGTCGAAGCGCGCGAGCGGGTGCTGTAGCTGCTGCTCTACGACGCTGAAGGGCATACTGATTTGGTGTTGTCATCCCGGCGAAGGCCGGGACCCACTTCTGTGCAGCACCGCTACACTCAAAGATGGGTCCCGGCCTTCGCCGGGATGACGGTATAATTAAACGCGGTGTCTTCAGGGTTGTCCAAGCTTAGGATCGAACAGTGTCCGTCCGCACCACCCCCGACCCCGGCAAGTCGGTCCGTCTGCTGCGCATCGGCGAGCAGGTACGGCACGCGCTCGCCGCGTTGCTGACCGAAGGCCGCGTCCGCGACGAGGTCATCAACCGCCACATCATCTCGGTCAGCGAGGTCCGCGTCACCCCCGACCTGCGGCTGGCGATCTGCTTCGTCAAACCGCTCGGCGGGGCCGATGAAGCCGAGGTGCTCAAGGCGCTGCGGGCCAACAGCAAATGGATGCGCGGCGAGATTGCCCGCGCGCTGGCGACGAAGATTACCCCGGCGCTGAAGTTCGAACTCGACGACAGCTTCGACGCGGGCGCGAAGATCGACGCCATCCTGCGCTCGCCGCACGTGGCGCGGGAC
>CAXTTR010000116.1:7338-8470 GCA_964247215.1 uncultured Sphingomonadaceae bacterium | reverse complement strand
GCCGGTCACGGGCGACTGCATGGAACCCGACACGTCCGGGCAGACGAACACCTGTCCGTCAATGGCGGGCACGTTCTCGGTGGCGAGCGTCGAGCGAAAACGGGTGAAGCGGCACCCGCCGGCGCCGTTCACCACCAGCACGCTGCAGCAGGAGGCGAGCCGGAAGCTGGGGATGGGCGCGCAGGGGACGATGCGCTGCGCCCAGCAGCTGTATGAAGGCGTCGAGCTGCAGGGCGAGACGACGGGGCTGATCACGTATATGCGGACGGACGGGGTGCAGATGGCGCAAGAGGCCATGCTGTCGATCCGGGAGCATGTCGCCGAGGTCTATGGCAAGGAATATTTGCCGGTGGCCCCGCGGGAGTACAGCAGCAAGGCCAAGAACGCGCAGGAGGCGCATGAGGCGATCCGTCCAACCGACCTCGCCCGCGAGCACGCCGGCAGCGGCGATCATGCCAAGCTGTACGAGCTAATCTGGAAGCGCACGATCGCCAGCCAAATGGCGAGCGCCAAGCTTGAGCGCACCGCGGTCGACCTGCTCGATGCGGGCGGCAAGACCGGGCTGCGCGCTACGGGCCAAGTCGTGCTGCATCCGGGATTCTTGGCAGTTTACACCGAAACGGTCGAGGACAAGGTGCCAGTCGGGCAGGGCGATGACGACGAGGATGGCCGCCGCTTGCCCAAGCTGACGCAGGGCGAGGCCGCACAGGTCAAGAGCGCCAAAGCCGACCAGCATTTCACCGAGCCGCCGCCGCGCTTCTCGGAAGCGAGCCTCGTCAAGCGGCTCGAGGAACTCGGCATCGGGCGGCCCTCGACGTATGCCTCGATCCTGCAGACGCTGCGCGACCGCAGCTATGTCCGCGTCGAGAAGAACCGCTTCCACGCCGAGGAGAAAGGCCGGCTGGTCACCGCTTTTCTCGAGCGCTTTTTCGAGAAATACGTCAGCTACGACTTCACCGCCGACCTCGAGACGCAGCTCGACGGCGTCTCGGCGGGGGCGTTGCCGTACCTGAAAGTGCTCGGCGACTTCTGGGCCGACTTCGAACCGAAGACCAAGGAAATCCTCGAGCTGCGGCCGTCCGACGTGACGGTGGCGCTCGACGAGTTTCTATCGCCTTTCCTGTTTCCGCCC
>CAXTTR010000116.1:0-7328 GCA_964247215.1 uncultured Sphingomonadaceae bacterium | reverse complement strand
CCGCCCAAGGCCGACAGCAGCGATCCGCGGCTGTGCCCGACCTGCGGCAACGGGCGGCTGTCGCTGCGTACCGGCAAGTTCGGTGCGTTCGTGTCGTGCTCAAACTACCCCGAGTGCCGCTACACCCGGCAGTTCGCCGCCGACGGTGAAGCGGTGACGACCACCGGCCCGGTCGACCTCGGCGAGGATCCGGCCACCGGCGAGCCGATCACGCTGCGCTCGGGGCGCTTTGGCGCGTACGTTCAGCGCGGCGAGGACGGGGCCAAGGGCGATCCCAAGCCGCCGCGCTCGTCTATCCCTGCCGATATGGTGGTCAGCGGCCCCGAGCATCTCGACACCGCGCTCAAACTGCTGTCGTTGCCACGCACGATCGGCACACACCCCGAGACCAAAGAGCCGATCACCGCCGCAATCGGTCAGTATGGCCCGTATCTCAAGCACGCCGGCAAGTATGCACGGCTGTCGAACAGTGCCGAGGTATTCGAAACCGGCATGAACGCCGCCGTCGCCAAGCTTGCGGACGCCGCCGCCAATCCTGGCCGGGCGCGCAACGCACCCGCGTCACTGCGCGAGATCGGCGCGCACCCGGTGAGCGGCGCGGCGATGAAGCTGATGGAGGGCCGGTTCGGACCCTATATCAGCGACGGCCAGACCAATGCGACCGTGCCAAAGGGAACCGACGGCATGGTGCTGACAGTCGAGGACGCGGCGGCGCTGATCGACGCGCGCGCCGCTGCTGCTCCGGTCAGGAAGGCCACCAAGCCGGGTAACCGGACTACAAGGGCCAGAGCCAAGGCGCCGGTCAAGCGAGAGAGCAAGGCCCGGGTAGCTAAGTAGCGCGCCATGCGCCGATCGATGTCTACTACCCGCTAGTTGGGTCTGGAGACCGGCTGTTAACTTATCGTAAAACAATCACGACCGAAAGTGTCGGGATTTTTTACATATCGTTGCGGCTCCGTTTCGATCTGCTAACCAAGATGTTGATATTGCACTTTTGTTAATAGTGGCACCAGTCTTGCAACACTCTTCTGGACAGCATTGTCTGTCGGGGAGCTTTCAATGCACAAACAGCTATCAATCGGTTTCGCCGCGCTCGTCCTGGGTTTGGCCGCGCAGCCTGCTGTCGCTGTTACGGTTACGATTGAGGCGCCGATGGTGGTCGAAACAACGCAGGCCTTTACCAATAGCGCGATCGTAAACTTCAATGCGCTGATCCCAGGTCCAGCCACGTTGACACAGGCGCTCGGCACGTCCGGGGTATCGGTGAACTACAGTAGCTTCACCAGTCATGCTGCCGATGCTTACGGAGGAGCGCTTAACACGAGTTACTTCGACGTTATCGGCAGTGCAGCAGCGACCGTGACGCTGCTTGGCGGCACTGCCAGCTACTTTGGCCTGTGGGCCTCGGCGCTTGACCCTGGCAGCACAATCGCGATCTATAATGGCACGACGCTGCTGTATGCGAACGACCTATATGCCGCCGGCAGCGTCGCGACGTCGAGCGCAGCTTACCTGGGCAATCCGGTGGCCGGCCCGCAGTTTGGCCAGGATCACAACGAACAGTTCGTCTTCTTCAACTTCAATGTAAGCTGCGCGGGATACGACAAGATCGTGCTCTCGAACCTGCCAGGCGGCGGCAACTTCGAATCCGACGATCACACGTTCGGCAACGTCAGCGCGACCGTTCCCGAGCCTGCTGCCTGGACCTTGCTGATCACCGGCTTCTTGATGGTCGGCTTCTCGATGCGCCGCCGGTCGGCTTACACGACCGCCTGATTGCTCGTTCAGAACAGGGCCGCCGGTGCAAGCCGGCGGCCTTCTCGTGCGACGCGGTAAACAGGGACGTAGGCTTGCGTGCGCGGCCGATCACCCGCACTATCGACGCCATGCCCCGTCACCACCCGCCACCGCCGCCCGGCCTGCCGACGCCCGCGCAAATCCTCAAGTTCGTCGCCGACACGCCGACCCCGGTCGGCAAGCGCGAGATCGCGCGCGCTTTTGGCCTGCACGCGCAGGATAAGATCGCGTTGAAGGCGCTGTTGCGCGAGATGGCCGACGCCGGGCAGCTCGAGGTTGGGCCTGGGCGCAGTGTCCATAAGGGCGGCGGGCTGCCGACCGTCACCGTGCTGCGCGTCATTGAAGTCGGCGAGGCGACGATCGCCACTCCCGACAGCTGGGAGCATCCCGGCCCGCCGCCACGGGTCCGCATCATTGAAGGCAAGCGCCGCGGCGCGCTCGGGCTCAATGATCGCGTGCTGGCCCGGATCGAGGAAGCCGGGCGCGGTTACCAGGCCTTTCCGATGAAAGTGCTGGCGCGCAAGTCCGAGTTCGTCCTCGGAATTTTACGCAAGGACGCACTCGGCTACCGGCTGGTGCCGGTCGACAAGCGCGCCCGGGTCGATCTTGCGGTGCTCGACACCGGCGAGGCCAGGCCGGGAGATCTTGTGCTCGCCGAGCCGTCGGGGCGCTCGCCGCATCAGCATGCCCGTGTCATCGAGGTGCTCGGCGACCCGTTCGCACCACGCGCATTCTCGCTGATCGCCATCCACGCCAAGGGCATCCCGCACGCCTTCAGCGCCGAAGCGCTGACCGAGGCCGAGCGCGCGGCCGAGCGTTCGCTCGGCGAGCGCGATGACCTGCGCGCGCTGCCGTTCTTGACGATCGATCCTGCCGACGCGCGCGACCATGACGACGCGGTCTGGGCCGTCGCCGACGACGACCCGGCCAACACCGGCGGCTGGCGCGCCATTGTCGCGATTGCCGACGTATCGTTCTACGTGCGCAGCGGCAGCGCGCTCGATGCCAATGCCCGCGAGCGCGGTAACTCGGTATACTTCCCCGACCGCGTTGTGCCGATGCTGCCCGAGGTGCTATCGGCCGACGCCTGCTCGCTCGTTGCCGACGCCGACCGCGCGGTGCTCGCCTGTCACCTGACCGTTAACGCCGACGGCAAGGTCACGCAGCAGCGTTTCACCCGCGCGGTCATCCGCTGCACCGCCAACATTGCCTATGAGGAAGCCCAGGCAGCGATCGACGCGCAGGCGGGCGAGCAGGTCGCGGCGTTGCAGCCATTATGGGGCGCGTGGACCGCGCTGGCGAAGGCGCGCGACGCGCGGCAGCCGCTCGATCTCGACTTGCCGGAGCGCCGCGTCGAGCTCGATGCGGCGGGCAAGATCGTCGCCATCCGGCTACGCGAGCGCTTGGACGCGCACCGGCTGATCGAGGACTTCATGATCGCCGCCAACGTCGCCGCGGCGCACGCGCTCGAAGCCAAGCGCAGCGTCTGCATGTACCGCGACCACGAAGCCCCCGGCCGCGAGAAGCTGGTAGCGCTCAAGGACTACCTCGAAACCTTCGATATTCCGTTTGCGCTCGGGCAGGTCATCGCGCCGCGCACGTTCAACAAAATCCTGCGCGCCGTCAAAGGCGAGACCTTCGCCGCGCAGGTCAGTGAGCAGGTGCTACGCACGCAGACGCAGGCCTTTTACAGCCCCGAGAACAAAGGCCACTTCGGCCTTGCGCTGGCAAGCTACGGCCATTTCACCTCGCCGATCCGTCGTTACGCCGATCTCGTCGTCCACCGCGCGCTCGTCCGCGCCTACAAGCTCGGCGACGATGGCCTGAGCGAGGCCGAAACCGCCGCGATGGTCCGCACCGGCGAGCATATCTCGATGACCGAGCGCCGCGCCATGGAAGCCGAGCGCGACACCGTCGACCGCTACGTCGCCGCTTATCTGTCGGTGCGCGTCGGCGAGACCATGCCCACACGCATCACTGGCGTCGCCAAGTTCGGTTTTTTCGCCACTGTCGAAGGCATCGGCGGCGACGGGCTGGTGCCGGTGTCGACGCTCGGCGACGAGCGGTTTGTCTTCGACGAGGGCGCGCACTGCCTTGAAGGCATCGAGTCGGGCACGCGCTACGTGCCGGGCCAGCGGCTCGACCTGCGGCTGGCCGAAGCGAATGCGATCACCGGCGCGCTGCGCTTCGAGCTACCGCTCGGTGAAGGCCAGCGTGCACCGCGCAGTGATAAGGTGCGGACCGGGCGGCGGACCGGATTACCACGCGGGGTGCGGCGCGGTCGAGGCTAGCCGGCCATGTACCCGCCAGCGGTTGACTTTTCGCCGGTTGCGCGCCATGCAGCGCGTCTGTCGCGAGGGCCGTCCCGAGCGCTACCTAATAGCTCCAAGGGACTGTCATGGCCAAGCCGACCACTATCAAGATCCGTCTCGTCAGCAGCGCCGACACCGGCTTCTTTTACGTTACTAAAAAGAATCCGCGGACGCAGACCGAGAAGCTGACCTTCCGCAAGTACGATCCGGTTGTCCGCAAGCACGTCGACTTCAAGGAAGCCAAGATCAAGTAGGCGCTCGAGCGCCGCGCATCGCTGGCATCGGCCGGTTGGCGTGGCGCTTTCAGGCGGCCGAAGCGACGCGGTTTCGACCAGCGCGCTTGGCATCGTATAGCGCCCTGTCGGCGCGATCGAGCAAGGCCCTGCCGTCGTCGTCGCCGGCATTGAGCGCCGCGACCCCGATGCTGACGGTGACCTTGGTCGTGTCGATGCAGGGAAGGACGCTGTCGCCGATCGCGGCACATAGCCGGTCAGCGATCCGCCGGGCGGTGGCGAGATCGGTCGCTGGCATGACGACGACAAGTTCGTCACCACCATAGCGCGCCACCGTATCGATAGCGCGGACGTTGGCGACGAGACGCGCGGCGACCGCCGCCAGCGCGCGGTCACCAGCAGCATGGCCGAGCCGGTCGTTGACGACTTTGAAGGCGTCGATATCGAGCATCAGTGCCGCCAGCGGCGTGCCCTGCGCACGGCTTTCCGATACCGCGGCATTGATTTTACCATCGAGATAGTGACGATTGAACACCCCGGTTACCGCGTCGAGCGTCGCCAGCCGGTGGACCTTGCGCTGCTCGGCGGCAAGCTTGTCGGCGTTACGCTTGCGACGTAGCAGCGCCTTGACCCGCGCTTCCGCCTCGCCTTCGGCCAAGGGCAACACGGCGCAATCCGCCGATCCAAGCTCGAGCACCGAAACGAGAGCGGAGCGATCGCCGGGCGGAGCCAAAGCGAGCACGGGAATATCGTTAAGGCGCGTTCCGCTGCTCAATTCGCGCAGCAGCTGAAGACTGTCCTGCAGTGTTGCTTCACTGCTGCCGCCGAGCATGACGACAATGACGTCGGGCAGTTCGGCAAATGATTCCGCAGCGGCGGCTTCAGGCGTGCGGACAGTGACGGGTAGAGTCGCCCCGAACTGCTCTTGCAATGCCGCCGTGTCGGCCGAAGCGCCGATTAACAAGATGTGTGTCACAGAGCCCCCTCCGTCCGGTGCTGCAGCAATTAGGCTTATAACTCCGGCGATCCAATTACGGGACCGCAATTTGTTGCAATGCCTGCGGCGTTAGCGATCTCGCCAGTTTCCGGCTGACCTCGTATCGGTTACTGCTACGCGACTGGGACTAACTACCGTATGATTAGTGATGAAATACGATCAAAGGCTTAACCCGTCGAGTTCACAATCGCAGCATTCCGGCGAGCATGCCGAAACGTTGGCGCTACGCGCTCTGGCCTATGTCGCCGGCGATGCCGAGCTTGGTCCGCGCTTGCTCGACCTGACCGGACTCGACGCGAGTGGTTTGCGCGCGCGCGCCGCCGATCCGGCGGTGCTGGCGGCAACGCTGCAGTTTCTCGCCGCGTACGAGCCAAGTCTGATTGCCTGCGCCGCGGCACTCGACGTTCGCCCGGCGGCGCTGATCGAGGCCGAGCGATTGTTGTCGGAGCATTCGGCATGAGCGCGCGGCCGCTGCTGATCACTGACTGCGACGAGGTGCTGTTGCACTTCGTCATGCCGTTCAAGGCGTATCTGCTCGCAACGCACGGCATGACGCTGCAACTCGACAGCTTTGCACTGAGCGGCAATATCCGGCACCGCGACGGCAGCACGGTCGAGCCAGCGGCGTTCATGCCCTTGCTCGAAAGCTTTTTCGAATCGCATATGCCGACGCAGACACCGGCACCGGGCGCGGTCGAAGCGCTCGCGACGCTGGCCGAAACCGCCGATATCGTCATCCTCACCAACGTCGCGGACCGCCACCATGCGCCGCGCTCCGCCGAACTGGCGCGTCTCGGAATGCCGTACCGCGTCGTTACCAACAACGGCGGCAAGGGGCAGCCCGTCGCTAACCTCGTCGTCGAATATGCGCCGAGCGCGGCGGTGTTCGTCGATGACCTGCCGCCGCATCACAGCTCGGTGAAGGCGTGCGCGCCGTCAGTGTACCGGCTGCACATGGTCGCCGATCCGCAGCTTCAGACGTTGATCCCCGCGGCGCCCGATGCCGATATACGGATCGATGACTGGCCGACGGCGCTGAAGCAGATACAGGGCGTGTTTGCGTCGGCTGATCGGCGAGTTGAACTGAAGGGGGCAGCATGAAGACCAGCGAAGCCAAGCTCGAGGAGATGGGGATCGTGCTGCCGCATGCTGCGGCACCGGTAGCGAATTACGTGCCCGGTGTCGTCCACGGCGGCATGCTGTATATCTCCGGGCAAATCCCGTTCGATCCCGAAGGCATGCCGATCCGCGGGCGCGTCGGCGAGACGCTGACCACCAAGGAAGGCGCGGCCGCCGCGGCGCGCTGCGCGGTCGGGCTGATCGCGCAGATCAAGGCGGCGCTAGGCTCGCTCGACCGCGTTCAGCGCGTCGTCAAGCTAGGGGTCTTCGTCGCCTCGACACCCGATTATACCGATCACCCGAAGGTGGCGAACGGCGCGTCGGATCTGATGGTGGCGGTATTCGGAGAAGCTGGACGGCATGCGCGCAGTGCGGTCGGTGTGGCGGCGCTGCCGCTCGGCGTGGCGGTCGAGGTCGATGCGATCATCGCGGTTCATGACGGCTGAGGTCAGCGAAGTTACCGCGCGTCTGCTGCGGTCGGCGCACGAGCTCGACGCGGCCGAGTGGAACGCCTGCGCTGGACCGGGTAATCCGTTCCTACAGCATGAGTTTTTCACCGCGCTCGAAGACTCGGGCAGTGCTGCGGCGATAACCGGCTGGCAGCCGGTTCATCTCGCGGTCGACGGCGACGACGGGCGTGTTGCCGCGCTGATGCCCGCGTATCTGAAGTCGCACAGCCAGGGCGAGTATGTCTTCGATCACGGCTGGGCGGATGCGTGGCGGCGGGCTGGCGGACGTTACTATCCCAAGCTGCAGGCGAGCGTGCCGTTCACCCCCGCGACTGGCAACCGGCTGCTGCTGCGCGATCCGGCGCTCGGCCCGGCGCTGCTCGCGGCGGCCGAGGCGCTGACCGAGCAGAATAAGCTGTCG
>CAXTTR010000115.1:4688-8487 GCA_964247215.1 uncultured Sphingomonadaceae bacterium | reverse complement strand
CTGTGAGCTTGACACACGAAGTTGAAGCGGGCCGTTCGGTTCGTCTTCTGATCGATCAGCACCAAGTATCCTCCGTCCATGACGTGTCGGATGGCGGCCTGCTCGTAGCACTTGCGGAAATGGCGCTTGCGAGCGGGTTTGGGGCGACATTAAATGATCACCGCGCCTATGATGGTCTGGATGGCGGGTCCGTTGCAGTCCGCGAGATTCAGAACCACGAGTGGTACTTTGGGGAAGACCAAGCGCGTTATATCGTGACGGTGCTCAACCCGGAGACGATCTACCGGGCCTGCAGCGCGAGTAACGTTCAGCGCCATAGATTGGGCATCGTCGGCGGGGACGCGATTGTTCTACCCGATGGTATCAGAATTCCGCTCGCTGACCTCCGCGCCGCCCACGAAGGCACGCTGCCAGCGCTGATGGCGCGCTGATCTTTCTGCTTGCGCTGCTTGCTGCTCCCCCTCTCCTCTTGGGGAGGGGGCGGGGGGGAGGGCTCTTTGGAAAAGCGCCGTTGCAGGATTTTTATACTACTGCCGTCGAGTATTGCCCTACTCCCTCCCCCCGGCCCCTCCCCAAGAGGAGAGGGGGAGCAGCAAGGGAAGGGAAAGCAGGAGCAGGCGAGTTTGCCCCTACCGCGCCCCGCTGACAATCACCGTCACCGCGCGCCGGTTCTGCGCCCACGCGCTCTCGTCCGACCCTTCTGCCACCGGGCGCTCTTTCCCGTAGCTGATCGTCGCGATCCGCGCCGTCGCCACCCCCTGCGCGGCCAGGAAGTTCTTCGCCGCATTCGCCCGCCGGTCGCCGAGCGCGAGGTTATATTCGCGCGTGCCGCGCTCGTCGGTGTGGCCCTGGACGGTGACCTTGACCTGCGGGTAGCGCGCCAGCCACTCGGCCTGCTTGCCGAGGATGACGCGCGACGGGTCATCGATCTCATAGCTGTCGTAGCCGAACAGCACAGTGTCGCCTCCCGATACCGCCTTGAAGTCGGCGACGCTGCCCGGCGTGTTGCTCGATGTCGCGCCAGTCGCGGTCGAACCGCCGGTGTCGGGCGTCGCGCTCGGCGTCGACGGCGCGGTGGCGGGCGGCGGCGCGGGCGGCAGCGGCTTCTTCTTGGTGCAAGCCGAAGTGGCGAGCAGCGCCGCGACGAGGCTCAGTTGCGCAACACGGTTCAGCATCGATCGCCCTTTCTTCCGAGATAACGGCCTGTCTCTAGGCTGCTTTCGCCGCGGCAACAACGGCTAGGCCAACTTGGTTACGGCAACAACGGCGACCACGCCGGATCGGATGCATCGAGCGGCGTTTTAAGCTTGCGCTCATTCTGCCCTGACAGGTCCACCGACATTAGCGAGGTGTTGCCCTTGCCCTGTGTCGTCCGGAAAAACAGCACGACGCGGCCGTTCGGCGACCACGTCGGACCCTCGTCCTGATACGCCGACGTTAGCAGCCGCTCGCCGCCGCCGTCGGGACGCATGACCCCGATGCGGAACTTACCAGCACCGAGTCGCGTGAACGCGATCAGGTCGCCGCGCGGGCTCCAAACCGGTGTCGCGGCGCGGCCCTCGCCGAAACTGATGCGGTGCTGGCCCGAGCCGTCGGCGTTCATCACATAGATTTGCTGCGTGCCGCCGCGGTCGCTTTCGAACACGATCCGGCTGCCGTCGGGCGAATAGCTCGGCGCGGTGTCGATGCCGGGGGCCTCGGTCAGCCGGGTCAGCTTATGACTGGCAATGTCGATGCGATAAACGTCGGTGTTGCCGCCGATCGACATCGAGAACACCACCGCCGACCCGTCGGGCGAGAAGCGCGGCGCGAAGCTCATGTTGGGGAACTCGCCGATGACCTCCTGATGCCCGGTCCCGAGCGTGTAAACCCAGACGCGCGGGCGGTCGTTGGCGAACGACATATAGGTGATCGTCTGCTGGTTCGGCGCGAACCGCGGGGTGAGCACCAACGTCTGGCCGTTGGTCAGGAAGCGGTGGTTGGCGGTATCCTGGTCCATCACCGCGAGTCGTTTGATGCGGTGCGTCTTCGGTCCGGTTTCGGAGACATAGACGATGCGGCTGTCGAAATAGCCGGTCTCGCCGGTCAGCCGCGAGTACACCAGGTCGGCGCACTTGTGCGCGGCGCGCCGCCAGTTCGCCGCGGTGGTGACAAAGCCCTGCCGTGCCAGCTCCTCGCTCGAGAACACGTCGTACGCGTAGCAGCCGACGGTGATACCGCCGTCGGGATTGACCGCGACGCTACCGGTGACAAGCGCCTGCGCCGCGAGCGTCCGCCAGCTGGCGAACTGCGGCGCGGTGACGTCGGCGGTGGATACGGTCGTCGTGTAGGCGGCGGGGTCGAGCGGGCGGAACAGCCCCGAGCTGCCGAGATCACCCGCGATGACCTGCGCGACCTTGGTGCCGAGCTCGGTCGTCGTGCCTGCGGCGGTTGGAGCCGGCGCGGCCGCGGCAAAGGCGGGCACGGCGACCGGCAGCGGCTGCGCGATGCCGGTGTTGATGTCGACGCGCAGCACTGCGGCGGCAGGGGCCGCAACCATCAAGGCAGCCAGAAGAACGGGTATGCGCATCGGGATCTCCGCGGTGATCAGGCTTGATAGACGGTGCCGTCGCTTACGGGAATGACCCATGCGGTGAGCGGACCGTCGGACAACCTCGTCGAGAGCTGGTGTCGCGGTCCGAATACCTGATTTCTCCTGGTTCGCCCGTAATATGTCGGATTTCTTTATACCTGATCTAAGCGCCGGCGTGACGGACCGTGCAGCTTGTCTGCACGGTCCGGAGTGTTGGCGAGACCGGCTGTTGCACTCACGTCATCTCATTCGGATCGAAATTCAGCTCGAACGATTTCCACTGATCGTAGAGTTCAGCCGGCAGCTTGAGCGGCGCGCATCTTAGCACGGCACGCCGGGCCGTCTCGGCGAAGGCGCGCGCATAGTCCGCGTTGCCCGCGGTCGCGCCGGTCTGGGACACCAGCATCGGGCGGCCCTGGACACTGCCATCGCGCGCCAGCTCGATATGCAGCAGCACGGTCATCTTCCTGACGTCGGCGCCGCCGATTGGCGGATTCCAGCATGGCGCAATCTGGGCGCGGATAGCAGCTTGCAGCGTCGCAGTGGCGCGCGGGTCGGCGTGCGCCGAATGCGGCAGCGCAGCGTCGAGCGACTTGGCCAGCGCCGCGGTGTCGAGCGACGGCGCGGCCGGCTTGGTCCTCGGCTTGGGGAGTGTCTTGTCGAGAAGACTGCTCAGCTCGGCGGTATCGAGCCGCTTGGCTTCGGGCTTGGCCGGCGTCGGCTTGGCCGGGGCAGGGGTGGGTTTCACCGGCTTGACCGGCGCTGGTTTGTCCGCGACGGCCTGCTTTGGCGCCGGCTTGACCGGTTCGGGCTTGGGTTCGGGCGGCGGTGTCTCGGCTTTTGGCGGTGGCGGGGCCGGTTCGGGGGTCGGATCGGGCTCTGTAGCGGCAGGCGGGGCAGGTGCTGTCTTGACCGGTTGCGGAGCCTCGGTCGTCCTGACCAGGTCCGATACTTGCACGAGCTCGACCGGTACGACCTCTTCGGGTACCGGGAACTCGCGATGCTGCAGCGTAAAGCCAAGCGACAGCGCCGCGAAAAGCACAAGGTGCGCCGTGCCTGCGATCAGCAACGCCTGACGCTCGGTTGTCGTCATCGCCCCGTCATGCGTGAGTGGCCATGATAATCAACGCCCGGTCACCGCGTCACTTCCGCCGGGGCTTGCCGCCCGGATCGCTGACCAGCGCGACTTTCTTGAAGCCCGCGCGCGAGACTTCGCCGACGACGCGC
>CAXTTR010000115.1:0-4678 GCA_964247215.1 uncultured Sphingomonadaceae bacterium | reverse complement strand
CGCATGACGCTGCCGTAATCGAGGCTGCGGTCGGCGCGAACGTAAACGCGCGCGTCGTCATCGTGGCGAGCGTCGCGCAGTGCGACGAGCTTGGCTGGCAGCGCGTCCGCCTCCACCCGGCTGTCGTCGATAAAGACACGGCCCTTGCCGTCGAGCGACACCTGGATCGGCTTGTCGTCCGCCTTGAGCGTGCTCGCCTTGCTGTCGGGCAGGTCGACGGGCACGCCGGTCACAAGCAGGGGCGCCGTGACCATGAAGATGATCAGCAGCACCAGCATGACGTCGACCATCGGCGTGACGTTGATCTCCGCCATCGGCATGCGCCGACCGCCGCGCCGCTGCGGAGTGCCCATCGCCACTCAGCGATCTTCCATGCCGTCGAGCTGGCGCGACAGCAGCCCGTGAAACTCCTCGGCGAACGCGCCCAGCCGCGCTTCGAGCCGCCCGAGGCCGTGCAGCAGCCGGTTATAGCCGATCACCGCCGGGATCGCCGCGAACAGCCCGATCGCGGTGGCGAACAGTGCCTCGGCAATCCCCGGTGCGACCACCGCCAGCGTCGTGTTCTGCGACGCCGCGATCGCGGTGAAGCTGCGCATGATGCCCCATACCGTGCCGAATAGCCCAACGAATGGTGCTACCGCGCCGATCGTCGCGAGCACGCTGAGCCGGTCGCCGAGGTCGTCGATCTCGCGCCCAATCGCGACGTTGAGCGTCGAGGTCAGCCGGGCGCGGACGCCCTCGCGGTCGATCCGGCGTCCCTGGCCCTGCCGCGCGATGCTGCGCCGCCACTCGTTCATCCCGGCGACGAACAGCTGCGCCGACGGGTGCTTCGCCTTCGACGCGGGCTCGTAGAGCGTATCGAGGCTGTCGGCGCGCCAGAACCACTCCTCGAAGGCTTTCGCCTGCTTGTTGATCGCGCTCAGCCGCCGGCTGCGTTCGACGATGATCGCCCACGACCAGATGCTCGCCGCAAGCAGCCCGAGCATCACCAGCTTGACGACGATGTCCGCCGCCATGAACAGCGCCCAAGGCGACATGTCGGCGGCGGCTTTAACCAGCGGCTGCATCGATACTCCGGGTTTGGGTGAGCAGCTCGCCGAACATCAGCGTCCAGTTGCGCGGCTGGCGTTGCGGACGGCCGCTCATGCTGAGCCACGCCGCGGTGACGCGCCCGGTGGTGAGCTGCGTGGCTCCCCGCCAGACATCCTGCAGCAGCACCGTCGCGGCAGCGCGGACTTCGCCAACGCGGCTGACGACGACAAGGCTGTCGTCGAGCCGGGCAGGAGCTCGGAAGGTCAACGACAGGTCGTACACCGAGTAGAACCCATCGCCCGCCGTCAGCAGCGCCGCTTGCTCGATGCCGAGGCAGCGCAGCATATCGGTGCGGGCGCGCTCCATGTAACGCAGGTAGTTGGCATGATAGACGACGCCGGTCAGGTCGGTATCTTCATAATAGACCCGCAGCCCGAAACGGTGGACGCCGGCGGCGAAGCTGCCTTGATAGGGGGCGTCGGTCATGGTGCTGGCTTGTAGGGGAGCGCGGCGGCGGCGGGAAGAGCGCGGGTCATGCGGACTGGCGCAAACCAGCCCCAGCCGCACGATCCATCATTCCCCAGTGTAGTCCTAAGCTGTCTTCTCCGCCCGCGCGTCGCGCTTCTCGACGATGCGGGCGCTCTTGCCGCTGCGGCCGCGCAGATAATACAGCTTGGCGCGGCGGACGACCCCGCGACGGACGACCTCGATCGCCTCGATGTTGGGCGAGTATAGCGGGAAGACGCGCTCGACGCCTTCGCCGAAGCTGATCTTGCGCACCGTGAAGCTACTGCCAAAGGCCTTGTTCGAGCGCGCGATGCAGACACCCTCATAGGCCTGGACGCGGCTGCGGTCGCCTTCGACGACCTTGACGCCGACCCGCAGCGTATCGCCGGCGCGAAACTGTGGAATGGCCTTGGTGGCCATGAACTTTTCGATCTGCTCTTTCTCTAGCGTCTGGATGAGATTCATCTCATTCGTCCTCTTCTGTCCGCGCGCCAGAGGGCGATTGGACCCGAGCGCCGGTGTAGCGCTCCCACAGGTCCGGCCGCCGTAGCCGTGTGTCCATTTCGGACCGCGATTTCCGCCATGCGGCGATCTTCGCGTGATCCCCCGACCGCAAGACTTCGGGGATCAGATGCCCTTCCCACTCGGCAGGCCGGGTGTAGTGCGGATATTCGAGCAAGCCAGCCTCAAAGCTTTCCTGCTCGCCGCTAAGGCTCGCGCCCATTACGCCGGGAAGCAGCCGGACGCAAGCGTCGAGCAGCACCAGTGCCGCGGCCTCGCCGCCCGACAGGATATAGTCGCCGATGCTGACCGGCTCGATGCGGCGCGCCTCGAACAAGCGTTCGTCGAAGCCCTCGAAGCGGCCGCACAGGATGGTAACGCCGGGCCCGGCAGCGAGATCGCGGACGCGGGCCTGCGTGAGTGGTGTGCCGCGGGGGGACATGGCGAGGAGGGGTGCGCCGGTACTGACGCTGTCGACTGCCGCGGCGACCACGTCGGCGCGGAGCACCATGCCGGGTCCACCGCCCGCCGGGGTGTCGTCGACAGACTTGTGCTTGTCGGTGGCGTGATCGCGGATGTTGCGAACGTCGAGCGACCAGATGCCCTCCGCCAAAGCACGCCCCGCGAGGCTGTAGCCGAGCGGACCGGGGAACACTTCAGGGTATAGCGTGAGCACGGTGCCGGCGAAGGTCACTCGCGTGTCCAGTCCTCGATCCGCAATCCGGGTAAGTCGGTAAAGTCGCGAGTGTTCGCAGTCACCAAGGTTAATTCTAGCGCATAGGCGTGCGCCCCAATAAGCCGGTCGAAGCGCGCCCGCTTAAACGGCTGTCGAGCATAAGCCCGCGCGGCCTCCTCGTCGAAGCTAACCACTGCAATCTGACTTAGAAACCTCTGCAGAATGAACGCCTGATCTGCCAGCAATCTGAGCAGGACTTCAGCAAGGCAGATCGAGGAAATTACAACCGACCCTGGCTCGCACAACGCAAGCCGACGCGCGGCTTCCGGCGAGCTACCATCAAGAAGGTATAAGCAGACGTTCGTGTCGAGCAGGTACCGTGCCTCACTTGCCACGGCTGAGCCTTGCTTCCCGCTCCGACGGCCGTTCTTCGAACTCGCGCTCTTCTGGTGTGAAAGGTTTGATCCCCGGGCACAGCCCGTAGAAGCTCGCGACGTCGATATACTGCTTCGGCTCGCCGACTGGTTCGACGATCCAATGGCCCTGTGCCTCGCGTACTTCAACGACGGTACCCGGCACGGCATTGAACGACGCGGGAAGCCGCACTGCCGCTGAATTACCCGACTTGAAAACCTTGGTCCTAGCCATCGCCGCCTCCGTATACACGCGATGTATATACTAGCCAACGAATGCTGCGTCAATCACAACCGTTACCCCGACATCGGGTACTGCCACCGGCGTGAACGGCACCATAAACCTAGTCGTATCCGCTTTCTCGATCTCAAGAATATCACCCGCGCCGAAGTTCTCGACCGCGACGACGACGCCGACGCTTGCCCCCTCCGTGTCCGTTACCGGCAGCCCGATCAGGTCGGCGTGGTAGTATTCACCCTCGGCAAGCGGGGGCAGGTCGGTGCGGGCGATGGTCAGCACGGTGCCGCGCAGGCCCTCGGCGGCGGTGCGGTCAGCAATTTCGGTGAAGCGCGCGATTGCCCCGGCCTTGTCGGCACGCACCGACCGTAGCGTCAACGTGCGCCCGCCAGCGTCGAACACCTTATGACGTTCGAGGCTGGCGGGGCTGTCGGCAAACAGCTTGAGGCGGACTTCACCCTGGATGCCGTGCGCGCCCGCGACCGCGGCGAGCGCGACGCGGGCGTCGGGCGCGCCAAGGCCGTCAGCCACCGCCTAGATCGCCGGACCACCCGGGGTCGCGTCGGTCTCGGTCATCGTCTCGAGATCGCTCGCGGGCTCGACGTGCCCGGTCGCGCCGGTGCCCGTCGTCGACGGCTCGTTGACCGCCTCGACCGAACCTTCGGCAGGGTCACCGCCGGGCTGCTCGGGTGTCGCGGGCACATCCGACGGCGGCTCGACCGGCTCGTCGGGGGATGGCGTCGACGCTGCGGTTGCGGTCGCGGTCGCTGCCGCTTCAGCCGCAGCAGCGTCAGCGGCAGCCTTGGCTTCGGCAGCGGCGGCCCCCGCCTTGGTCGCCGCCTCCTCGGCTTCGGCGGCCTTCATCGCGTTCGCCTCGCCCCGCTCCTTGGCCTTTGCACCAGGCAGGCCTTTTGTCGGGTTGACGCGCGCGGCACGCGTACGGACCCCAGCGGCGTCGAGGAAGCGGGCGACGCGGTCCGACGGCTGTGCGCCGACCGACAACCAGTGCGTGGCGCGCTCGGTGTCGAGCTTGACGCGCTCGGCGTTGTCCTTGTTGAGGAGCGGATTGTACGTGCCGATCTTCTCGAGGAACTTGCCGTCGCGGGCGTTCCGGCTGTCGGTCACGACGATGCGGTAATAAGGCTTCTTCTTCATGCCGCCTCGGGCGAGCCGGATTGCCAATGACATAGTGTATCCTTCTGGTTTCGTTAGCGTCTGATTGCAGTTAGCGTTTGTTGAACTTGTTGAATCCCTGCGGCATGTTCCCGCCGCCGCCGAGCATGCCCGCAAGACCCGCGGCTCCGCCTGCGC
>CAXTTR010000114.1:0-8492 GCA_964247215.1 uncultured Sphingomonadaceae bacterium | reverse complement strand
GTTCGAATCCTCTCGCCCCGACCACTTATTGTCAGGGGTACAGGGTTCCCGGCCCTGCCCCAGTCCTTCCACCTGTTACCAGTTGTCCTCTCCCACCGGCACGGGAGAAGCCTGGGAAGCTTCCGAAGGCGAGCCGCTGCAACATAGTATTCGCCGCAACTACAACGACTTGACACCAAGGTGGTGTTTCGCCTTTGGCGATCACAATGCCTGCGAGGGATTGTGACGAAACCAACGTAATTACCCGTTGCGCCGGTACCGGCATTCAGCGGAACTCTTCTATCCTCTGTGGTTAATAAGTCAAGCTCGAAAATAGCGAGGGCGGCCCAAGCTGACGTTCGCGCAGGGACAAGTGAATGCGGCGGATCAGATATGCGGGCGGAGCCGCCATGCTGCTGGCAGGCGTTGCCGGCAAATCCCTAGCGGCATTTCCCGCGGCGCCACCGGCAGCTGCCCCGGCGCGGCAGCCGGCCACATCCGCCCAGCAGGACGCCGAGATCGTCGTTACCGCGCCGCAGATCCGCGGCTCGGTCAAGGGCGATATCCCGCCCGAGATCGAGCTCGGCGAGACGGCGGTCGCCAGCTACGGCGCGGCAACGATAGCCGAGCTGCTTGACGACCTTACGCCCGAGACCGGTACCGGCCGCGGGCGCGGCAGCGGCGCGCCGGTGGTGCTGCTCAACGGGCGGCGCATCGCGGGCTTCAGCGAAATCCGCGACCTGCCGACCGAAGCGATCGAGCGGGTGCAAATCCTGCCCGAGGAGGTCGCGCTCAAGTTCGGCTACAATGCCGACCAGCGCGTCGTGAACTTCATCCTAAAGGACAATTTCCGCGCCAAGACCGCGCTTTCGCGGCTCAACGCATCGACCGGGGGCGCGCGGTTCGAGCCCGACGAGGAAGCGACCTATACCAAGCTTGGCAAGAAAGGCCGCCAGAACTTCAGTGTCGCCTACACCCATGACACCCCGGTGCGCGAGGACCAGCGCGGCATCGTCGAGCGGACGCAGACGATACCAACGTCGCTCACCGGCAATGTGTTCGGAGTTCCAGGCGGCAACAGCATCGACCCGGCGCTCAACGCGCTGTTCGGTGCGCCGGTGACGATCGCCGCCCTGCCCGGCTTGGCGAGCAACCAGCCCCCGTCGCTCGCGACCTTTCTGCCAACGGCGAACCAGCCGTCGTCGACCGGCATCGGCAGCTACCGGACACTTCTCGGGGCTAGCGACGACCTCAAGCTCAACGGCACCGTCAATCGTGCGCTGACGCCGACGATCTCCATAACGGTCAATGCCACCTACGAGCTTAACCTGTCGCGCTCGCTGCTCGGGCTGCCGTCTACACTGCTGACCGTTGCGCCGGGGCAGCCGTTCTCGCCGTTCAGCGACACCGTCGGCGTATCGCGCGCTTTCACCCCGGCGCTGACGCGTGATGTGCGTTCGGACACCTACCACGGCGCGGTGACGCTCGACGGTGACCTGCGCCAATGGCAGTGGACGGTGACCGGCACCTACGACCGCAGCCTTGTCAACACGTTGACCGACACCGGCGTCGACACCCCCGCGCTGCAGGCGCAGGTCAACGCAGGCACCGTCAATCCGTTCGGGCCGCTGCAGCCAGACCGCCTGCCGCGCGACAGCGCCCGCAACGAGGCCGATACCGGCGAGATCATCGCGACCGCCTCGGGGCCGTTGTTCAAGCTGCCCGCGGGACCGGTCCGTGCGACACTGCGCGCCGGCGGGGCGACGACCACCAACCGCGCCGACTCCGACCGGAGCGGCATCATCGCCGCGTCGAGTCTGTCGCGGAGCGAGGGCAACGCCAAGCTCAACCTCGACCTGCCGCTAACCAGCCGCAAGAACAATGTACTGGCGGCACTCGGCAATCTGACGCTCAATGGCAATATCGGCGTGCGGCAGCTTACCGACTTCGGCCAGCTGCTCAGCTACGGGTACGGCCTCAACTGGTCGCCCAAGCCCGGCATGACGTTCCTCGCGAGCGCCATCGACAGCAACAACGAGCCGTCGATTTCGCAGCTCGGAGGCCCGGTGATCACGACGCCGAACGTGCCGGTGTACGACTTCAGCCGCGGCGAGAATGCGCTGGTGACGACAATCTCGGGCGGCAACCGCGCACTGCTCGCGGACAAGCGCCGGGACTACAAGCTCGGCATCAGCTATCAGCCCCCGAAGCTGTCGATCATCACCGTCAGCGTCAATTATTTCCACAATCACAGTACCGATCCGGTCGCTGGCTTCCCGACGCTGACGCCGGTGCTCGAGGCGGCATATCCGGCGCGGGTGGTGCGCGACGCTGGCGGACGGCTGGTTTCGATCGACACGCGGCCGATCAACTTTGCCGAGACCCGGAGCCAGTCGGTGCGCGTCGGCTTCAACCTGTCGCGCGAGTTCGGCAAGCCGCCACCGCGGCCCGGGGACTTGAGCAGCGACCGCGCTGGCGGTGGCGGGCGAGCTGGCGGCGGCGGTGGTCCTCGCGGAGGCGATGGCGGCGGTCCTCGCGGAGGCGGAAGCGGCGGCGCGGGCGGGTTCGGACGCGGCAGCGACGCTGGCGGACGCTGGAACCTGTCGATCTACGATACCGTCAAGCTGATCGATCAGGTGGTGATCGCCCCCGGATCGCCGGTGCTCGACCTGCTGAACGGCAGTGCAACCGGCACCGGCGGCGGCTCGCCGCGGCACAGTGTCGAGCTCGAAGGCGGCTGGTTCAATAAGGGGCTGGGCCTGCGCGGCAGCGGCAACTTCACCAGCGGCAGCACCGTCGACGGCAGCACCGCGGCCTCGGCGCTGGCGTTCGGCAGCCTGCTGACGCTCAACCTGCAGGCATTCATCAACTTCGACGGCCGTCCCAAGCTGATTGCCGCCGTGCCGTTCCTGAAAGCGTCGCGGCTGAGCTTTGCGGTAAGCAATCTGACCGGCGCGATCCGCAGCGTCCGTGATGCCACCGGCGCGGTGCCGCTAAGTTACCAGCCGGGCTTTCTCGACCCGCGCGGGCGGGTGGTCGGGACGACGTTCCGCAAGCGGTTCTAGGGCGCCATACTTATGCGATGATCGTGATCTTACATTGTCTGAAACGCGCCGCGCGTGCGCCGAAGCGGGGCCACGTTGATTGACGCGCCGCGAGCGCTTCCGTACACGCCGGTCACGACCGACCACCGGCAGGAACGCAGTTACTTATGGCAGCACGCCGTTGGCGCCGCCGGCATCAACTTTTGCAAGCTTTCGCGGCGGTCGCCTCGCTGCTGTGCAGCCAGTTGGCTGGCGCGCAGACCCTGGACCCGCGCGTCCTGCAGCAGTTGCAGAGCCAGCTCGGCAGCGGCAGCAACGTCAACACACCAGCGGCCAATTCACTGGACCAGAGCCGCACCGCCGGTGACGACCGGACCCGCAATGCCAGCTCGTCGGTCCTGCCGCAAAGCCGTGTCGATACGCCCGAGGAGCAGGAGCTGCGCCGGCTGCAGTCGCGCAGCGCGATCGACCGGCTTTATCAACCGTCGGCGGTCGAGCGCGAGTTCCGCGACCGGCTCGCTGACCCGACTCTGCGACAGTTCGGCTATGACCTGTTCGCTTCGGTGCAGGGCGGCAGCGGCGGTGCGCTGACCGGCGCGGTCAGCGACAGCTATGTCGTCGGCATCGGCGATGACATCGTCGTACAGTTCCACGGTGCGACCAACGAAAGCCGCACCGCGCGTGTCGACCGCGAGGGGCGTTTGCTGGCCGGCACCCTGCCCGCTATCCCCGCGGCAGGGCGCTCGCTCGGCAGCATCCGCCGCGACCTCGAGGCGGCAGCGCGCCGGACACTGCTCGGCACCGACATCTACGTGTCGCTCGGCTCGGTCCGCGCCGTCACGGTATTCGTCGGCGGCGAAGTCGAACGGCCCGGCCAGTACAGCCTGACCTCGCTGTCCGACATCAGCGCGGCGCTCGCCCAAGCCGGTGGCGTCCGGCGCTCGGGCAGCTTGCGCAATGTCCGGATCGTCCGGGCTGGCGGCGCGATCACCGTCGATCTTTACGGGCTGCTCGGCATCGGCGCGCCGCCGTCGTCGCGGCTGAACGACGGCGACCGCATCATCGTCCCCGTCATCGGCGACACTGTCGCGATCGCGGGCAACGTCGCGCGGCCCGGCATTTACGAAATCCGCCGCGGCACCAGCGTTGGCGCGGTGCTCGATTATGCCGGCGGTGCGCTGCGCCCGCGCGGCAACTCGCTGGCAATCAGCCGCATTACCGCCGACGGCCGCGAGCAGTTCGTCCGCGCGGCCAGCCTGCGTAGCCCGGTTCAGGCCGGCGACGCGATCCAGCTCGTCGGCGGCAGCGCCGGCGGTGCGACCGGGCGCGTCATCCTGCGCGGCTATGTGGCGAACCCCGGCCCGCGCTCGCTGCTCGCCGCACCGACCGTGCGCGACCTGCTCGGCGACGTCGCCGACCTGCGTTACGATACCTATCTGCCGATGGCGGTGCTGATCCGCCGCGATCCGGCAACTGCGGCGCGCGTCTTCGAGCCGGTCAACCTGCTGAGCGCGCTGCGTAACCGGCCCGGCGTGGCGCTCCGCAGCGACGACCGGCTGTATGTCTTCAGCCGCAACGACATCGACTTTCTCGACCGCAACGCGGTGCGCCGCATCGTGCTCGGTCAGCCGAACCCGTTGCAGCAATGCGCTTCGCTCGACCGGCTCGAGTCGCTCGTCCGCGATACGCAGTCGGCGCGGTTCAACGTGGTCACGCGCGGCTCGTTCATCGTCGATCGCAACGGTACCAGCGATATTGCGACGACCGGCGGCGTTCAGGGCAGCCGCGGCGGTGACCAGAACCTGCGCAGCGGGTCGGATCAGGTCGGTTTGGCCGCCGACCAGCGCGGCGGCAATCAGCGGCGTCTGGCGAGTGCGGGTGCTGCTGGTGCTGTCGGTGCTGCTGGCGGCGATCAGCTCGATCCCGCCTACGACCAGTCCGGCCGGCTGATCGACAGGACCGGGACCGAGCTGCCCGTAAGCCCTGAGTCGGCGCTGCCGGCGCGCAATGCGGGCGTCTGCCCGTCGGTGTTCGAAGAGGAACCCGAGCTGCTGCCGGTGCTGATCGAAAACGCCGTTGGCGTTGGCGGCGCGGTGCGGCGGCCTGGAGTTTATCCGATCGCGGGCGCGGTCAGCGCGCGCGATATCGCCAGCGTCGCCGAGGGCATCTTGACCAGCGCGCAGTCGCTGACGCTTGATATCACCCGCGCCAACGCCGGGGCCGACCAGCATCTGGCGGTGCCGATCGATGATAGCGGTGTGCAACTGACCGCGACGCTGCTGCGCGGCGGCGACGACCTCCGCTTCAACGCCGCGCAGCCGCAGTTCGAGAGCGGCGGCGTGCTGCTGACAGGTGAGTTCGCGCGCCCCGGGCTTTACTCGATCCGCAGGGGCGAGACCCTGGCACAGCTGATCGCGCGTGCCGGCGGGGTCAGCGGACAAGCCTATCCGTACGGCACCATCTTCACGCGGCGCAGCGTCAAGGAAGCGCAGCAGGAGGGCCTGCGCCGCACCGGCCGCGAGCTGACCAACGCGCTGCTCGCGGTTTCCGCGCGCAAGTCGACCAACGGCAGCGGCAGCGACGGAATCGCTTCGGCGGCAACGCTGATCTCCTCGCTGTCGACCGTCGAGGTCCCCGGCCGCGTCGTCATCGAGGCCGATCCGCGCGCGTTAGCGCTGCGCCCCGACCTCGATACGGTGCTCGAGTCCGGTGATGCCGTTTATATGCCCAAGCGGCCGAGCTTCGTGCTGGCGCTCGGAGACGTCAGCAACCCCGGCGCGCTGCAGTTCGTCCCCGGCAAGCGCGTCAGCGACTATCTGAGCGAAACCGGCGGCACCGCCTTTACCGCCGACAAGCGGCGCATTTATCTGGTGCTCCCCGACGGCACCGCCAAACCGGTGCCGCGCGGCCAAAAGCCAGGACGCGATGTAAACATCCTCGTGCCGCCCGGCAGCACGATCGTCGTACCCAAGAACATCGATCCGCTGTTCACGCTCGACATTGTCCGCGACGTCAGCGGCATCTTCGGCAGCCTGATCACCTCGATCGCCACGCTGGGTATCCTGGCGACGCGCTAGACGCCGGTGTAGCCCCGATACCATTCGACGAAACGCGGCACGCCTTCGGCCAGAGCTACCGAAGGCGCAAAGCCGAGGTCACGGCGCGAGGCGGCGATGTCGGCCCAGGTCGCCACGACGTCACCGGGTTGCATCGGTAACAGCTCGACGGTCGCCGTGCGCCCGCACGCCGCTTCAACCAGCGCCAGCATGTCACGCAGCGCCGACGGGCGATCGTTGCCGAGGTTGTACAGCGCGTGCGGTGCAAGCGAGCCGCCGACATGGACCGCGCCGTCATCGTGCGGCGGCCGGTCGAGCGCGCTCAGCACTCCGTCGACGATATCATCGATGTAGGTGAAATCGCGCTGCATCTCGCCGTGATTGTAGAGCTGCAGCGGCAGGCCGTGCAGCACCGCATCGGTGAACCGCCACATCGCCATGTCGGGCCGCCCCCACGGACCATAGACGGTGAAGAAGCGCAGCCCGGTCTGCGGCAGGCGGTACAGCTGCGCATAGCTTTCACTGAGCAGTTCGTCAGCGCGCTTAGTCGCGGCGTACAGCGAGGCGGGCGCATCGGCGCGGTCATCGACGCTGAACGGCAGCTTGGCATTCGTTCCGTAAACCGATGACGATGAGGCATAGACAATTTGTGTGCACCGCCGCGCCCGCGCCAGCTCGAGGATGTTGACGTGTCCGGCAAGGTTGGCACTGACGTACGCCAGCGGCGCGTCGATCGAGTGCCGCACCCCGGCTTGCGCCCCAAGATGGACGATGCGGTCGACGGGCGTTGCCGCGAGTGCCTGCGTGAGCGCGCCGGCATCGGCGAAGTCGACCTCGATAAACCCGAAACCTGGCTTGCCGGCGAGCTGCGCCAGCCGCGCCCGCTTGAGCGCCGGATCGTAATAGCCGTTGAGATTGTCGATGCCGACAACGGCCTCGCCACGCACCAGCAGCGCCCGCGCCACATGATAGCCGATGAACCCGGCCGCTCCGGTGACCAGCACTGCCATGCTTTGCTCCTATATCGCTTGCCGCGCCCCGCTGTGGTGCGCTAGGAAGCGCCTGTGCCGCGGCCATGCCCGCCCGGCAAGCGTGGGGGAACACGATGGCTGGAGGGCAAGCACTGGCGGTCGCTGTCGCGGCCGTTGCAGCCATGATCGCCCTGCTCATCGGGCGGTTCGCCATGCCGATCGGACAAGCCTTCGGGCTGATGGACTTTCCTGACACGAACGGCGGCCGCAAGCGTCACCGGCAGGTGACCCCGCTGGTCGGCGGGACAGCGTTGATCGCAGCGCTGATCGCGGCGGGGCTGATGGTGTTCCTCTGGTCGCCCAGCGTCGGCCCGCTTGTCGCGACTCAGCTTGCGTGGTTCACCGGGACGGTCATCGTGATGTATCTCATCGGCCTTGCCGACGACCGTTTCGAGCTGGGCGCGGTGATCAGGCTGTTGCTTGCCGTGCTGATGCTGCTGCTGGTGGTGACCTATGTGCCCGACTTCGCGGTCGGCTTCCTGCGCTTCTCCGGTCAGCCGCAGTTATTGCTGCTCGGCGGCTGGTCGGCGGCATTCACATTGCTATGCCTCGTCGGCCTGCTCAATGCGGTCAACATGGCCGACGGCAAGAATGGCGTGGTGATCAGCCTCGGGCTGATCTGGTCGGTGCTGCTTGCACTGCGCATGCCGCCGCCGATGCTGCCGCTGGTCGTCGCGGCATTTGCGGCACTGGCGGTGCTGCTGTGGTTCAACATGCAGGGCCGGTTATTCCTCGGTGACGGCGGCAGCTATGCGATTTCGACCACCTTCGGACTACTCGGCGTGTATTGTTATAACCACGACTTCGCCGGCTTCAGGGCCGATGATGTCGCTCTGATGTTTGCGATCCCAGTGTTCGATACGATCCGGCTCATGGCCGTCCGCATGTCGCAACGACGCTCGCCGTTCGAGGCTGACCGCAACCACCTTCACCATCACCTGCATCAGCATTGGGGATGGCCGCGTGGCCTGCTGGTGTATGTCGCGCTGGTCGCGGTACCGAACGCGGCCGCGGTGCTCGTGCCGGGAACGGCAGCGATCTGGCTGGCCGCTTCCTTCATCGCTTACGCCATCGTACTGCGCCTGAGCAGCTTCAACGCTCCTGTCGCGGCCTAGCACCCGACGCTTAGCCCTTGGCCACCGCGCCAGGCGGGTCTAAAGCAGCATCCGCTATTGGGGCGTCGCCAAGTGGTAAGGCACCGGTTTTTGGTACCGGCATCCGCAGGTTCGAATCCTGCCGCCCCAGCCAGCATTGACCTAAGTTGTTGGAATAGCTGAGATCGCGAAATGGCACAAGGGAAGGCACATAGAGAGTGTGCCAACCTGCTGTGCGACTAGGCATCTTGGACCATGGCTTCGTTACAAAATGTCTACCGTCGCGGT
>CAXTTR010000113.1:3827-8507 GCA_964247215.1 uncultured Sphingomonadaceae bacterium | reverse complement strand
ATACGGCCCGGTCCAGAGCGCGAGCAACGGATTGGTCGCGGGCGCGGTCTGCGCGGCGAGCGGTACGGCGAGCACCGCAAGCAGCGCCGCGCCGAGCGTCAATGTGGCCTTCAAGTCGATCTCCCGATGTGAGCGGATGCCGGGTCACGGTACCGCCGCCATACCAATGCCGGACACTAGCATTCCCGGCGTTTGCCGCAAGTTACGCGCTACGGCGTCCTTGAGCGCTGGCAAGTGGACAAAATCGCGTGTCGCGCGTTGACCGACAGTACCGGAGACCAGGAGCCGCGATGATCACGACGCAAGCTGAACTTGAAACGGTGCGCGCCGATTGCCGCAAGCTGGTGCGCAATCGCTCGCTGGTATCCGCGGGTGTCGCGGTGGTACCGTTGCCGGCGCTCGACGTGCTCACCGACTTCGGCATCCTGCGCAAGCTGCTGCCCGAGATCAGCCGCCGCTTCGGGCTCGACGCCGATCAGGTCGCCGCACTCGAGCCGCAGCGGGCGCAGCGCGTGCTGGCGGTGGCGAACCGGCTCGGCAGCGCGATCATCGGGCGGGTCGTGACCGAGCGCATCATCGTCAACGTCATGCGGCGGCTCGGCTTGCGGATCGCCACCGGCGCGGTGTCGAAATTCGTGCCGATGGTTGGTACCGCGCTCGCCGCCGGGGTCAGCTACAGTGCCATGAAGCTGCTCGGCGACCGCCATATCAACGACTGCTACGAGACTGCCCGGCAGGCGCTGCTGTCCCCGGCATGACCGGATTCGCGCTGCCGGTCGAGACCGCGCCGATGGAGGCGCGCGCCGCCGATGCGCTGCCCGACGGTGACGGCTGGCAGTTCGAGCCGAAGTGGGACGGCTTCCGCTGTCTCGCCTATAAGGCCGGTAGCGCGGTCGAGCTGATGTCGAAATCGGGCAAGTCGCTGGCGCGTTATTTTCCCGAAGTCGTCGCGACCGTCGCCGCGATGAAGGCCGACAGCTTCGTCATGGACGGCGAACTGATCATCGAAGTCGAGGGCGCGCTGGCGTTCGACGCGCTGCAGGCGCGGCTGCACCCGGCCGCGAGCCGCATTGCCAAGCTGTCGCGCGAGACCCCGGCGCAGCTCGTGGCGTTCGATTGCCTTGCCGCCGGCGGTCGCGCCCTCCTTGACGAGCCGCTGCCGGTCCGCCGCGAGGCCCTCACGAACGTTGTCGCCGGCAGCCCGGTGCTGCTCTCACCGGTGATCGGCGACGCCGCTGCCGCGACACACCTGCTCGACAGCCCGAGCGCGGCGATCGACGGCATCATCGCCAAGCGGCTCGACGAGCCGTACCGCGTCGGCGAGCGCGCCATGCTGAAGGTCAAGCGGCACCGCACCGCTGACTGCGTTGTTGGCGGCTTCCGCTATGCCTCGGGGAACAATGAGATCGGCTCGCTGCTGCTCGGTTTGTACGATGCCGCGGGGCGGCTCGATCACATCGGTTTCGTATCCGGGCTGCCACCCGCGATCCGTAACGGCCTCAAGGCCAAGCTCGAAACGCTGATCGAGCCGCCGGGGTTCACCGGCAAGGCTCCCGGCGGGCCGAGCCGCTGGAGCACCGAACGTTCGGCCGAGTGGCAGCCGCTGCGCCCCGAACTGGTCGTCGAGGTTCAGTATGATCAGGTCACCGCCGACCGCCTGCGCCACGCCGCCGGGTTCATCCGCTGGCGCCCCGACAAGGCCCCGCGCCAGTGCAGCTTCGACCAGCTGGCGCTGCCCGCCGGACCCGAGCAGGTGGCGAGCTGGATCGCGGGGGCCGATCCGAAGCGCTAGGCGGCGACCGCCTGCGCCGCCAGAATGTCGAACTCGACCGGATCGTGCGCGCAGAACAGCCGTAGCTCGTCGCCGTGCGCCGCCGCGAGTGCGCGCAGCCGCGCCTGGTTGTCGAGCCGGGCGCCACGGTCCACCTCCATCAGCCGCTGATAACCGCGCATCCCCGGCGGGCAGCGGTACGGCGCGGTGCCGACCTCGCCGCGATAGAAATAGGCGTCGCCGGCGTGGAGCAGCCAGTTGCCGCTATCTTCACGGATCGCGACCCCGGCATGGCCCCAGGTGTGACCCGCGAGCGGCACCAGCAGGATCTCGGGCGGCAGCCCGTGCAGGTCGCGCACCGCGTCGAAGCCGAACCAGCGCTCGCCGCCGCCGAGCGGGTAAAGCCGCCAGTTGTCGAGCCCATCCCATTGCACCGGACGGTAGCGGCGGTTGCCGACGAACGCGCCGCCGCGCTGCTCATCGGCGACCTCGCGCTCGCGCGCGGTGACGTGGATCGCGGCGTTCGGGAAATCCTCAAGCCCGCCGGCATGATCGAAGTCGAGGTGCGTCAGCACGATGTGGCGGACGTCGGCGGGATCGAACCCGAGCCTGCGAACCTGCCCGATCGCGGTCTCCTCGAGCCGCAGCTGGATATTGTTGAGCGCCAGGAAAAACGGCGACAGCCGCTGTGGCTGCGCGACTTCGCGCGTGCCGAAGCCGGTGTCGATCAGGATCAGCCCGTCATCGCTCTCGATCAGCAGGCAGTGGCAGACGATACGCCCGAGCGCGGCGTCGGTGGTGCCGTCGAACAGGCGCCCGCCAACCGGGCAGCAGGTGCCGCAATTGAGATGATGGATGCGCATCGGGCTAGGCCCCCTGCCGGACGGGCTGGCGTGGTTGCAGGCGGGCGAGCGTCGCCGCGTCGACGCCGGGCTGCGTCGTCCGGCTCCACAGCCACGCCGCGAACGCGGCCGCGCTGACCATGATCAGCGTGGTTGCCGCGGGTGTCAGCGCGCTGCCCGCCGTTCGCCGGTGTGGGTCGAGTTGCCGTCGGACGGCGATCGTCGTTGCTGCCATGACCGGCTCCCGTTATGTACGGGGACAACCGCCAGTGCGCCGATCAGTTGCCACCGCGTTAGGATTTGCCGCAGGCCGGACGCGGAACCCGGCTGGGGATTGCCGGTTCAATCGTCGTTCCCAACGCAGGACAGGTTCATGGCTAACGCACGATATCGCCGCTCTTCGAAGCGTCCCGACGACCGGCTGGTCAAGTTCATGGGGCTGTTCGGCATCGGGCTGGGCATCGCCGAGCTGGTCGCCGGCAAAAAGATCGCGCGCCGCGTGGGACTGGGCGACAAGAATGCGCTGCTGGCACAGGGCTACGGCGTGCGTGAGATTGTCAGCGGCGTGCTGTGCCTGACAGTCCCGGCGGTCGGCATCTGGACGAGGGTGGCAGGCGATGCGCTCGACGTTGTTACGCTGGTGCCGGCGTTCAAGCCCGAGAACAACTACCGCACCGGTGCGCTGACCGCACTGGCGATGGTCGGCAGCGCCGTCTGGCTCGACGTAATCGCAACGCGGCAGGTGATGCGGTAGTCAGCCTGCGACCAGTGGTGCCCACGGCCGGAATCGAACCGGCATACCCAATGGATGAGGGATTTTAAGTCCCTTGCGTCTACCAATTCCGCCACGTGGGCCGCAGCGACGCGTCTTACGCGATGTTGAGGCGCTCGCGTAAGTCCTTACCGGGCTTAAAATACGGTACGCGCTTGGCGTTCACCGCAACGGCGCTGCCGGTGCGCGGGTTGCGCCCGGTGCGCGCGTCGCGGGTTCGCGTCGAGAATGCCCCGAAGCCGCGCAGTTCGACGCGGCGACCGTCGGCAAGCGCGCCAGTGATCGCTTCGAATACCACAGTGACAAGGCTTTCAACCTCGCGCTGTGTCAGATGCGGATTTACCGCCGCGATCGAATGGACGAGCTCCGACCTGATCATTGCATTTGCCCTGTCATCGTAAACAGGCCCTTGGCGGCCGCACATGAGGTGCAGCCGCCATAAAGCCTTTAATTTTTAACAAAGGCAACACAAAAATAAAAAGATCGTTACCGTACGATCGCTTAAATACCTAAACCTGTTAAGCGCTTAGCACAAGCGCCAGTCCAGGTCGTCCAATCAACCCTTGTCGGCGTCCTTTGCACGGTTGAGCGCCGCCCCGAGAATGTCGCCAAGCGAGGCGCCCGAGTCCGATGAACCATATTGTGCTACCGCCTGCTTGTCCGAGGCGATCTGCTCGGCCTTGATGCTCAGCGTCGGCCTCTTGCCACGCTCGAAGCCGATCACCATGGCATCGACCTTCTGGCCGACCTGGAAACGCTCGGCGCGCTGGTCGTCGCGGTCGCGGCTGAGGTCGCCGCGCTTGATGAAAGCGCGCTCGCCGTTCTCGCCGATCTCGACCTCGAGACCGCCGTCGCGGGCTTCGACCACAGTGACGGTGACGACCTGGTTCTTACGCAGGTCACTGCCGCCGTCGGCTGCTGGGGCGGGCGCGGCAACCTTGCTGTCATCGAGCTGCTTGATGCCGAGGCTGATGCGCTCCTTCTCGACATCGACTTCGAGCACGACCGCGCGGATGCGCTCACCCTTGTGATGCGCGGCAAGCGCCTGCTCGCCCGACAGGCCCCAGGCGATGTCGGACATGTGGACCATGCCGTCGACTTCGCCGTCGAGCCCGATGAACAGCCCGAATTCGGTCGAGTTCTTGACCTCGCCCTCGACGACGGTGCCGACCGGATTCTGCTCGGCGAAGACTTCCCACGGGTTGCGCTGCGCCTGCTTGAGGCCGAGCGAAATCCGGCGCTTGTCCTCGTCGACCTCGAGCACCATGACCTCGACTTCCTGGCTGGTGCTGACG
>CAXTTR010000113.1:0-3817 GCA_964247215.1 uncultured Sphingomonadaceae bacterium | reverse complement strand
CTCGGAGACGTGGACCAAACCTTCAATGCCAGGCTCGAGTTCGACGAAGGCGCCGTACTCGGTGATATTGGTGACGCGGCCCTTGTGCTTGCTGCCGACCGGATACTTGCCGGCCGCTGCCGACCACGGGTCAGCCTCGAGCTGCTTCATGCCGAGCGAGATACGCTGCGTCTCGCGGTTGATGCGAACAATCTGAACCCGCAGCGTGTCGCCGATGTTGAGCACTTCGCTCGGGTGCCCGACGCGCTTGTAGCTCATGTCGGTGACATGCAGCAGGCCGTCGATGCCGCCCAAGTCGACGAACGCGCCATAATCGGTGATGTTCTTGACGACGCCGTCGACGATCTGACCCTCCGCGAGGCTCTGGATCAGCCCGGTACGCTGCTCGGCGCGGGTTTCTTCGAGGATCGAGCGGCGCGACACGACGATGTTACCGCGCTTGCGGTCCATCTTCAGGATGACGAACGGCTGCGGCAGGTTCATGAGCGGAGTCACATCGCGCACCGGGCGGATATCGACCTGGCTGCCCGGCAGGAACGCGACGGCACCCGACAAATCGACCGTGAAGCCGCCCTTGACGCGCCCAAAGATCACGCCTTCGACACGCTCGGCGGCGGCGTACTGCGTCTCGAGCGTGTCCCACGCGGCTTCGCGACGCGCGCGGTCGCGCGACAGCATCGCCTCGCCCATGGCGTTCTCGACGCGGTCGACATAGACCTCGACTTCGTCGCCGACGTTGATCTCGGCTTTCATGCCCGGCGCGGCGAACTCGCGCAGCGGCACGCGGCCCTCTGACTTCAGCCCGACGTCGATCACCGCGAGATCATTCTCGATCGCGGTGACGCGACCCTTGACGACCCGGCCTTCGAACGATTGATTCTTGCCGAGCGAGCTTTCGAGCATCGCGGCGAAGTCGTCGCGGGTCGGTTGGGCAGCAGAAGCCATTCAGTACACACCTTGTCTTTTCGGGCGACACCGCGCCACCCGTTCCTCGCCGACGCCGGGCACCATGCCCGCCGCCTTGGTCACAGGCTTCGCCCGGACACCGGCCTCGCCCGTGCCCGTTGCCAATGCCTGTTAGCCGCCTCGCAGCCGCGCTTCGACGAGCGCGATCGCTTGGGCGGCGGCAGTCGCTATATCGAGGTCTGACGTATCGAGCAAGACCGCGTCGGCCGCCATCGTCAGCGGCGCTGTCTTTCGCCCGGAATCGCTGGCGTCCCGGGCGAGAATGTCGTCGAGCACCGCGGCATAAGGCTGCGGATGACCGGCCCGGGCGAGTTCGGCTGTTCGCCGCGCGGCACGGACATGCGGGGATGCGGTGACGAACAGTTTCGCGTGTGCGTCGGGAGCAATGACCGTACCGATGTCGCGTCCGTCGAGTACGGCTCCGGTCGCTTGTGCGGCGAACTCCCTCTGGCGGACGAACAGGGCGCTGCGAACCGCCGCATGTCGTGAAACCTGCGATGCCAAACCGCCGGTGGTTTCAGCTTTCAGCGCCCGGTCGGTAAAGTCCACCTCGGACAAGTCACACGCTCTGGCCAAGTCTGCCTCGCTTTCAGGCGAGCCGCCTGCCCGGATGAGGTTCAGGGCAACCGCGCGGTAGAGCAGACCGGTATCCAGATGCGGCAGGTTATAGTGTCGAGCCAGTGCACTAGCGACCGTGCCCTTGCCGCTGGCGGCGACACCATCGACCGCGATGATCATTGTTGAGCTCTCGACTGCGTGCATGGTTGTCGCGCTTAGCTCGATATCCAAGGATCGCGAAACCGGTCTTGCCGGAACGAGTGACGACGTCGGCTGCAGCCTCGGCGTCGACTATTGTGTTGCCCCAATGTCACACCATATTCGGGGCGATAGGAGATGCACGAGCCCATGAACATCGAGAAGTTCACCGACCGCGCCAAAGGCTTCCTGCAGGCGGCGCAGACCATCGCGATCCGCGAGCAGCATCAGCGGGTCGCGCCCGAGCATGTGTTGAAGGCGCTGCTCGACGACGATCAGGGCATGGCGGCGGCGCTGATCCGCGCCGCGGGCGGACGTCCCGAGACGGCGCAGCAGCTGACCGACATGGCGCTGGCGAAGATTGCCAAGGTGTCGGGCGCGGGGGCGCAGCAGCTGGCGTGGGATACCGACACGGTACGCCTGCTCGACAACGCCGAGCAGATCGCCACGAAGGCGGGCGACAGCGTCGTGCCGGTCGAGCGGCTGCTGATGGCCCTGGCATTGGCGACGACGACCGCGGCGGGCAAGGCGCTGGCCGAGGCCGGCGTTACCGCGGCAGGGCTCAACGCCGCGATCGACAGCGTTCGCAAGGGGCGCACCGCCGACAGCGCCAATGCCGAAGCGGGGTTCGACGCGCTCAAGAAGTACGCCCGCGACCTGACGCAGGCGGCGCGCGACGGCAAGCTCGACCCGGTCATCGGCCGCGACGAGGAGATTCGCCGGACGATCCAGGTGCTGGCGCGCCGTACCAAGAACAACCCGGTGCTGATCGGTGAGCCCGGCGTCGGCAAGACCGCGATCGTCGAGGGTCTGGCGCTGCGTATCGCCAATGGCGACGTCCCCGACGGCATCAAGGACCAGCGGCTGATGTCGCTCGACATGGGCGCGCTGATCGCCGGGGCGAAGTATCGCGGCGAGTTCGAGGAGCGGCTGAAAGCGGTGCTCGACGAGGTCCGCGCCGCCGACGCCAACGTGCTGCTGTTCATCGACGAGATGCACACCCTCGTCGGCGCGGGCAAGGCCGAGGGCGCGATGGACGCCGGAAACCTGCTCAAGCCCGCCTTGGCGCGCGGCGAGCTGCACTGCATCGGCGCGACGACGCTCGCCGAATACCGCAAGTACATCGAGAAGGACGCCGCGCTCGAACGCCGCTTCCAGCCGGTGTTCGTCGGCGAGCCGACCGTCGAGGACACCATCTCGATCCTGCGCGGACTGAAGGAGAAGTATGAGCTCCACCACGGCGTCCGCATCACCGACGCGGCGATCGTTGCAGCGGCGACGCTGTCGAACCGCTACATCGCCGACCGCTTCCTGCCCGACAAGGCGATCGACCTGATGGACGAGGCCGCGTCCCGGCTGCGGATGGAGGTCGAGTCCAAGCCCGAGGAGATCGAGAACCTCGACCGCCGCATCATCCAGCTCAAGAACGAGCGCGAGGCGCTGAAGCGCGAGACCGACCGCGCCTCGCAGGACCGGCTGGCGGCATTGGAAACCGAGCTTGCCAACCTCGAGGAGCAGTCGCGCGAGCTGACGGCGCGCTGGCAGGCCGACAAGGACAAGCTCGCGGCGGCGACGCGGATCAAGGAGCAGCTCGACGCGGCGCGGCTCGAGGTCGAGCAGGCGCAGCGCAGCGGCAACTACGCCCGCGCCGGCGAGCTGACCTATGGCACCGTGCCGCAATTGGAGCGCGAGCTGGTCGACGCCGAGAGCGCCACCGCGTCGGCGATGGTGCGCGAGGAAGTAACGGCGGAGGATATTGCCTCGGTCGTGTCGCGCTGGACCGGGGTGCCGGTTGACAAGATGCTGGAAGGCGAGCGCGCCAAGCTGATGGGCATGGAGCATACGCTGAACGATCAGGTCATCGGGCAGGCGGCCGCGGTCCACGCCGTCGCCGCCGCGGTGCGCCGCTCGCGCGCCGGTATGCAGGACGCCCAGCGCCCGCTCGGCAGCTTCCTGTTCCTGGGACCGACCGGCGTCGGCAAGACCGAGCTGACCAAGGCGCTGGCGCGCTTCCTGTTCGACGATCCCGCCGCGATGGTCCGCATCGACATGAGCGAGTTCATGGAGAAGCACGCGGTCAGCCGGCTGATCGGCG
>CAXTTR010000112.1:0-8560 GCA_964247215.1 uncultured Sphingomonadaceae bacterium | reverse complement strand
GCAGAAGCTTCCCAAGCTTACGACGAGGGTTCGATTCCCTTCACCCGCTCCATCAAGAACGTTCGTTCATCGACGGTATGCCTGCCGCCGGCGAATGCGAGGATGGCGGCGAGCCGGCCTTCGACTTCGATTTCGACACCGCGACCAATTGTAGCCGGTCGGACAACGACCGGTCGATGAGCGCACGCACTGCTGAGACCGCTTTCTCGCGAGCCGCAGGATCGAGGATTGTCTTGCTCAGGTGTTAGACCTGTTTCGGTAGTCGGCGGCCACTGTTGGGTGCGGCGCGACCACCGGTAACGCTTCCTGCTCGGCAAGGGCTGCACGGACCGCAGCCTGCTCGACCTTGGCTTCGGCCAGCATTTGCATGATCTCGTCGATCCTCCTCCTGCCATTTGCGATCGCTTCGACGGGTCGTCTGACCCGGAAGTCCGCCTCCGCTTCTCGTCCAACGAGCTTAGCGGCGTCGGGCCGAGTGGCGGCGGCGCGGCGTGCATACCCGTCGCGATACTCACGAATGGAAGTCTCGATGAACTCGGGATCGAGCATGTGCTCCCGTAACCCCGCGAGCACGCGCTACTCATCCTGTCGGGTGGTGATTTGCCGGCCGTTGACGCAGCTACCGTCATCCTTGTGTTCGGTGCATCCCCAGCGATCCGGGCCGATAATCGGGAGAGTTCGGCCGAATGCGAACGGAGCGGTCAGTCGGCTCCACCATCTTGCTGGTCCGGTAAAACAGCACGCGACCGGTATAGAGCGAATTCCGCAAGATGCCCTTGCCGCGGCTGGCGTCGCCGTTAATCGTCGAAGCGCGCCGATGGGAGCCTCGGGCGCCTAGCACCTTCTCCGCATTCAGCTTCGCCGCGATGGTGCGCGTGCTTAGGCCGATCTCTCCGAATTCATAGAACATGCGGCGCACAAATAGGCGTGTTCCTCGGAACTCGAGCTGCTCGCGTATTTGATAGCTACGCCTTGGTGGCAAGCGATCCTGTCGGTAGACCCGGTCAGCACCTAATCAACGGCGCGCGTTCGTTCATGTTCTCGTGGAAAGGCCCCTGACAGGATGAAGCACGTTGGAGCCGGGGTCGCATGAGTTGACCTGCGTCTCAAAGCTAAGCAGAAGGTGCACAAGATGCGTAGTCACGGTGCCTTCATCGCCAACGCGGCTTGCAATGCAGGGCGGTCGCTGAACCGCGTCTATCTGAGCCACCTGCCTCGCTGCTCGGCTGCGCCCTAGCCGCGCCGTTCCCGGATCGACCAAGACGCAGCCCCTTCGAGCCCCTCGGAGGGGCTTTTCTCTGCCCCGGACAGCCCAATGCTTTTGACCCTTTCCACCACGCACCAACCCGCGACCGACCTCGGCTTCCTGCTGATGAAGCACCCGGATAATATCCACACGGTCGACCTCGCCTTCGGCAGCGCGACGCTATTCTATCCCGAGGCCAACGAGGCGCGCTGCACGGCGGCGCTCGCCGTGGAGGTCGATCCCGTCGAGCTGGTGCGCGGCAAGGGCGGCACGCCAGGCATCCAGGACCAGTATGTCAACGACCGTCCCTATGCCGCCTCGTCGCTGCTGGCGGTAGCGATCGGACGGTCGCTCGGCACCGCGATGAGCGGTCGCTCCAAGAACCGCCAGGAACTCGCCGACCTGCCGCTGCCCTTCGAGGTGACGGTCACGCCAGTGCGCGGCAGCCCTGATCTGGTCGAGCGGCTGTTCGCCCCGCTGGGCTACAGGGTTGCGGCCGAGCAGGTCGTGCTTGATCCCGCACACCCCGAGTGGGGCGCCAGTCCTTATATATCGCTGCGTCTCGCCGGCGAGATGAGGCTGGCCGAGCTGCTGACCCATCTGACGGTGTTGATCCCGGTCCTCGACGGCGCAAAACACTATTACATCGGCGATGACGAGGTGCAGAAGCTGCTCCGCCGCGGCGACGGTTGGCTGGAGGCGCATCCCGAGCGCGAATTGATTTTGCGGCGCTACCTGCGCTTCGGCTTGCTGGTCCACGCTGCCCGCGCCAGCTTCGACGACCAGGTCGTGCCCAAGTCGGTCGAGGTGATCGCTTCGCGCGACGCGGCCGAGCAAGCGGTGGAGAAGCCGATCCGGCTCAACGACCAGCGCATGGGACGCGTGGTGGAGACGCTGCAGGGCCTCGATGCCGCGACTGTGCTCGACCTGGGTTGCGGCGAAGGACGGCTGGTGCGCGAGTTGCTGCGTCACGGCCAGTTCCGCCGCATCATCGGGGTCGAGGTCGCCCCGCGCGTGCTCGCGGGCGCGGCCGACCGGCTGCGGCTGGAGGAGATGCCGGATCTCAAGCGCAAGCGCGTCGAACTGCTCCAGGGTTCGCTCGTTTACCGCGATGATCGGCTGCAGGGATTCGACGCCGCGGCCGTGGTGGAGGTAATCGAGCACATGGATCCCGAGCGGTTGCCCGCATTCGAGGCCGCCGTGTTCGGTCACGCGCGGCCCGGCGCGGTTATCGTGACGACACCCAACCGTGATTACAACGCGCTGTTCGAGACACTGCCCGCGGGCACGATGCGGCACCCGGACCATCGCTTTGAGTGGAGCAGGGACGAATTCCGCCACTGGGCCGAGAGGGTCGCCGCCGCCCACGGCTACGAACTGCGGATAGAGGGCATCGGCGCGGAGGACGCCGCGCACGGCTGCCCAACCCAGATGGGAGTGTTCACACGATGAACATCGAAATTCCCGAGTTCGCGCTCGTCTTGCTGGTCGGCGCGTCGGGCACCGGCAAGTCGAGCTTCGCCGCCGGGTACTTCCTGCCCACCGAGATCGTCTCATCGGATCGCATGCGCGGCTGGGTGGCGGACGACGAGACCGACCAAGCAGCGACCAGCGATGCGTTCGACCTGCTTCACTTCGTCGTTGAGAAACGACTGAAAGGGCGCCGGCTGACCGTGGTCGACGCGACCAACGTCCAGCCCGAATCGCGCAAGTCGCTGGTCGCGCTGGCACGAAAGTGGCATGCACTCGCCGTCGCGGTTGTGTTCGACCTGCCTGAGGCAGTCGCGGTCGCGCGCAACGCCGCCCGGCCGGATCGGCAGTTCGGCGCCGGCCCGGTCCGGCGGCAGATGCAGACGCTCAAGCGCTCGCTGCGTGGACTGGAGCGCGAGGGGCTGCGCTATGTTCACAAGCTGACCTCGGTCGAGGCGGTCGATGCCGTCACGATCACGCGCACCAAGCTGTGGGTCGACAAGCGCGGGGAGACGGGGCCGTTCGACATCATCGGCGACGTCCACGGCTGTGCCGACGAGCTGGAAATGCTGCTGGCCGATCTTGGATACCAGGTCGCCTGGTCGGGCAAGGACGTGGCGGTCACGCCCCCGCCGGGGCGCCGCGCGATCTTCCTCGGCGACTTCGTCGATCGAGGGCCGCGGTCGCCCGACGTGCTGCGGATCGCCAAGGCGATGGTCGAGGCGGGCACCGCGCTCGCCGTCGTCGGCAACCATGACGACAAACTCAAGCGCCACCTGTCGGGCAAGCAGGTCAAGGTCGCGCACGGCCTCGCCGAGACGATCGCGCAGCTGGCCGAGGAGCCGCCCGAGTTCGCCGGTCAGATGCGCGCATGGCTGGACACGCTCGTCAGCCATTACGTCCTCGATGGCGGCAAGCTGGTCGTCGCGCACGCAGGGCTGAAAGAGGAGATGCAGGGCCGTGCCTCGGGGGCGGTGCGCTCCTTCGCCATGTATGGCGAGACCAGCGGCGAGGTGGACGAGTTCGGCTTGCCGGTGCGCTATGACTGGGCCGCCGACTACAAGGGCGTCGCCAAGGTGGTCTATGGACATACGCCGGTGGTGGAGGCCAATTGGGTCAACGGTACGCTGTGCGTCGACACTGGCTGCGTGTTCGGGGGCAAGCTGACCGCGCTGCGGTATCCCGAGATGGACGTGGTCGAAGTCGCAGCGCGCGCGACCTACTACGAACCGATCCGCCCGCTTGGGGGTCCGCCCGCCGCGATCGGCGAAGCGCATCCGGGTCAGTTGAATATCGCGGACGTGCTCGGTCGGCAGGCGATCGAGACGCGCGACCTGGGCATTGTCGTGGTACCCGAGGCGAACGCCGCGGCGGCGTTGGAGGTGGTGAGCCGGCATGCGGTCGACCCCCGCTGGCTCATCCACCTGCCGCCCACCATGTCGCCGGCAGAGACGAGCGAGACCGACGGCTGGCTCGAGCGGCCCGAGGAGGCGTTCGCCTATTACGCGACCAGGGGTGTCACGTCGGTGGTGGTCGAGGAAAAGCACATGGGTTCGCGCGCAATTATCGTGCTCGCGCGCACGCAGGCGGTGGCTGAACGCCGGTTCGGCATCGCCGACGGCAGCCGCGGCGTCGTGACGACACGCACGGGACGTCGCTTCCTTACCGACCCGGAGATCGAGGCGGCGGTGCTCCACCGGCTCGACGCCGCAATGGTGTTGAGCGGGCTGTGGGACGAGCTCGCTAGCGACTGGGTGCTGTGGGACGCCGAAATCCTACCCTGGAACCTCAAGGCGGGATCATTGGTCAGCCACCAATATGCGCCGGTCGGCGCGGCGGCGGTGGCGGCGACCGGCGCACTCGCCGCGGTGCTGGCACAAGCACAGGCGCGCGGGGTGGCTGTGGGCGAGCTTGCGACGGCGGCCCATGCCCGCGCCGACGACGCGCTGCGCTATCGCGCCGCCTACAACCGCTATGTTGGCCCGGCGGCCGGGATCGACGACGTCCGGATCGCGCCGTTCCACCTGCTTGCGAGCGAGGGTGCCGTATACACCGACCGGGACCACCTCTGGCATATGACGCAGGCGCACCGGCTCGCAGCCGCCGATCCGGCGCTGGTGCTCGCCACCGCACATCGCCGGGTGGAGCTGGGCGACTCCGCTCAGGTCGCCGACGCGATCGCCTGGTGGGAGGCGCTGACCGGTGCCGGCGGCGAGGGCATGGTGGTGAAGCCGCTCGCCTACCTCGCGCGCGGCAGGCGCGGCCTGCTCCAGCCCGCGATCAAATGCCGCGGGCGCGAGTATCTGCGCATCATCTACGGCCCGGACTACGATCGACCGGAGAACCTCGAGCGGCTGAAGAAGCGCGGGCTCGGCACGAAGCGTCAGATGGCGATCCGCGAAACCGCGCTCGGCCTGGAGGCGCTCCACCGGTTCGTCGAGCACGCGCCGCTCACCCGTGTCCACCAGTGCGTGTTCGGCGTGCTGGCGATGGAGAGCGAGCCGGTCGACCCCCGGCTCTAGTCGCGCGCGCTTGCGCCAAGGTCGTTCGCGGCTAGGCTGGTGCATGTCGCCCGAGCTCGCCATCTCATCACTCCACGCAACGCCGGCGCGGCGCGACACGCCCGAGATGGTGGCGGAGTTGATCGGCCGCGCGCTGCCGCCTGGTTTTGCCCGGCGGTTGCAAGGCCCGATCCACGACCGCATCGCCGCGTTCGTCCGGCGCACTTTCGGCTGGTCGTCGATGCGGACTTTTTTCCGGGCACCGGTGAACCACGCCGGTCGGTTCGCGAAAGCGCGCGAGCTCGCGCTGCTGTTCCTGAACGTGCAACCGCCCGAAGGCGACGATCCGCCATAGGATAAACTCGAGTCGCTGGCGCGCTTGACCGAGCGGCAAAAGGGCGAACTGCTGGAGCGCGCGTGGCGGGACACGGCCATCGACCTCGACACGATGGTCGTGCGCCGGGAAATCAACTCGTCGACGTGGGATCTGTTTGCCGGCGCGTGGAACCGGGCGCGCGACGGCTGGATCGCGCTGATCGAGGCGATGGACCTCGACGCTCTGCTAGACGAAATGCTGCCGGGCAAGGTGATACATGGCCGCTTTCCCACGCCGGCTTGGGGCGTTCAGCGGTCGTATTTTGCGGGTGGATGTGCTGAGCGACATCGAACAGGGTTGACGAGCATCGCCGTCCCGGTCGACCCGGACGATGCAGTCCGGGAACTCAATGGCGGAGAAGTCGCCTCTGGACCGACCGGACGCTGGTTCGAGCCCAGCCCGGACGACACGCGCGCGAACCTCATGACCTATAATCAGACGCTTAAGCCATCCTCGTCGCTTTCTGGAGTCGGACGCTCGTTCAGCTCCGTTTGGAATAGCTTACCCGCATCGACGCCGCTCGGTGGCGCGTTCGCTGCGGCATAGCGCGACGAGTTGCGCGCTCTTGCCCGGCTGGCGGTGACAGTCGTCGGCGCGAACCTGGTAGGATGGCGATCAACTCGCTCGACATGCTGTTCGTGGCGCGGCTCGGCACACCCGCGTTCGCGGTGATGACGCTGGCCATAGTATCGTTCAGCATCACCTTGTGGGCAAGCGCGTCTAGCCGGATGGCGATCTCAACCGTCTCGCGTCGGAGCGGAACGGCGGTCAGCGGGCCCGGATGCGCTTTGACGTTACGGGCCGGTCGCGTTCCTTGCGTAAAGCCGACGGTATGCGGAAGGACGATGACGGCCTGGAGTCTCCACGCTGACGCGGGTGAGGCGGGGCAACGCACGGGCGCTTACGCGGATGCCGTGCTGGGGCGTAATGCCGGTGCGCTGTGGACCGTGGACACGCATAGCGTGTGGTTCCGCCGGTCGGTACCTGACTCTTCCGGTTTCGGCCAACCTCTACAGGCGCGCTGCACTTCCACGCCGCCGCCCCCGCGCTGCGTCCAATCGGACGCAGCGTCTGGATGCGGTGCTGGGCCGCGCGGAAGCGATGGCGGTCGTCCATGGGCCGGAAGTGGTGGAGCGGCTCTTCTTCCTGCCGTCGGGCACGCTCCGGATGGTGAACAAGCATGTGGTGCATCCGGTGGACGTGTGGTTGAACCGCCGTTCCGCGGCCAAGGACGCGAACGAGCCGCCCAAGCTGGTGGAGGAGAAACTCGACAGGATGAAAGGCGCCAGAGAGCATGGACGCGAGGGCGCGAAACCGGCGCAGTCCCGCACTGACGCGCACCTTCTAGCGCCCGCCCGCCCGCATACAGGCGGCGTGCATAGCAACCTGCACGTCATGACGATGGTCACCTCCGCGCGAGCGCACCGGTGAACGTCGTCCCGGCAGCCGACCGGCCAGACCTGCGCGGCGACCGACCGCCATTCAGCCCACCGGTCGGCACGGTGATGAGCACGCTTTGGCGGTACCTGTTCCTCGGCCTGACGGTGCCCAACACCGTCTTCGCGGTCGGAAGAGCGTCGCCGGTGGGCGTCGACACGATCCCGCTGGCGTTTCCGCTGGTCGTGGCCGTGTCGGTCGCGCCGCTGCTGCCCGTCCTGTCCGGGATGCGCCGGGGCCGGCGCTGGGCGCTTCCCGTGCTGCGATGGACGGCTCGGGTTGGGCGTGGCCGTGCTGGCGCTTGACATCGCGCAGGGGACCGCCCTGACACTTCGGTTGCCGGGGCCGGAGGTCGTACGGCCGTGCTGGATGGCGGATCTATCTTGATCGTGTCGATCGTGACGGCACCGTTCGGCTGGCTGCCACTGCGCGCTTGCCACCGTACGGTGGCTCGATCCTCGGTCGGGTCCCTTCGAATCGGAAAGCCCGCGATGTCGCCGGCGCGGCGGCGGAGGGGCAGGCTCTAGCAGTAATCTGATCGCGCGACCGGCTAGTGATTTTGCGGAGCTTGGAACAAATGCTGAATGACCGAATGTGGGTCTAATCGGTATAGAAGTCTGACACGGCGGAATCGGACCGGCTGCCTACTCATCAGACAGGTCACCGAACTGCCCGGCCTAGCTCGCCTTGTTCATTCCGGTAACGGCCTCGATCAACGCGGCTTCGGCCTTTCCGCCAAGATAGTCGTAACTGAGTCGGAATAGCCGCTCCGCATGGCGAAGGCCTGCCCCGGAGCGAATGCGGTAGGTCGCCCATTCGCCAGTGCCTGCCCACGGGAACCGCTCGGCCGCTCCGGCGGCGATCAGCGCCCGCGCGATCGCGGGCGATGTGGCGAGGTGGACCTCGCCGTCCAGGTGGATGTGCCCCAGCTCCTCGCCGCCGCGGTAGAAGTCCGCGCCGTCGACCTGCCCGCTGCGTGAGAAGTGCCAGTGGGTAGCGGCGACGATCCCCGGCCATGACTGAACCGCCTCGGACAAGCCCTGGAAGGGCGCGTCCAGCACGGGCGGCGGCACGATGCGGCCCTTGTCGGCCCGGCCAACCTCATCCGCATGCGTCAGCCCTCTCTCATCCGGGCGAACAGCTGCACGGGCGTCGTGGTGCCCGCGACGTGGTCGGCGCCGGCCACGCCGTGGTCGATCCAGCCGGAGTTGATGCCGTCCATCATCTCCTCGTAGAACGGGATCGACGCCTCGGGCACGCCCATGTAGCGCAGGTTGGTCGTCCATTGCTCGCGGGGCGTGGACCGGGCCACGACGTCGCGGCCGAGCACGTCACCCAGCGCGCGCGCGAGGTCGTTCGGACTATAGCGGTTGCCGAGTTCCACGACCTTCCGCCCCGTCCAGTCGCCGGTAAGCAGGACGGCGACCTGCGCGCCGATGTCGGCCGTGGCGGTCATCGGCACGGCCCGATCGGCGGGGCCGAGCAGGATGTCGAACGCGCCGGTCGCCTGCGCCTGATGCAGGGCATAGC
>CAXTTR010000111.1:1173-8578 GCA_964247215.1 uncultured Sphingomonadaceae bacterium | reverse complement strand
ACCTTGCACACGGCTTCGCCGCGACCGGCGAGGACAAGCCGCTGATCCGCGCCGGCGGCGCGATGAACATCGGCATCGTCACCGCGTACAACGACATGCTGTCGGCGCATCAGCCGTACGGGCGCTACCCCGAGCAGATCAAGCTGTTCGCGCGCGAGGCCGGCGTCACCGCGCAGGTCGCGGGCGGTGTCCCGGCGATGTGCGACGGCGTCACCCAGGGCCAGCGCGGCATGGAGCTGTCGTTGTTCAGCCGTGATACGATCGCGCTTGGCACCGCCGTAGCGCTGAGCCACGGCATGTTCGAGGGCGCGGCGCTGCTCGGCATTTGCGACAAAATCGTGCCGGGGCTGCTGATCGGAGCGCTGCGCTTCGGGCATCTGCCGACGCTGCTGATCCCCGGCGGGCCGATGCCGTCGGGGCTGGCGAACAAGGAAAAGGTTCGCGTCCGGCAACTCTACGCCGAGGGCAAGGCGTCAAAGGAAGAGCTGCTCGACGCCGAGGCCGCCAGCTACCATGGCGCGGGCACCTGTACCTTCTACGGTACGGCGAACTCGAACCAGATGATGATGGAGGTGATGGGGCTGCACGTTCCCAATGCCGCCTTCATCAACCCCGGCACCAAGCTACGGCAGGCGCTGACCCGCGCCGCGGTGCACCGGCTCGCGGCGATCGGCTGGGGCGGCAACGACTACCGCCCGCTCGGCCGCTGCATCGACGAGCGCGCCATCGTCAACGCCGTGGTCGGCCTGCTCGCGACCGGCGGCTCGACCAATCACGCGATCCACATCCCGGCAATCGCGCGCGCTGCAGGCATCCTGATCGACTGGCAGGACATCGACCGGCTGTCGGCGGTGGTGCCGCTGATCGCGCGTGTGTATCCGAACGGCTCGGGCGACGTGAACGCCTTCCGCGAGGCCGGTGGCATGGCGTTCACCATCCGCACTTTGCTCGACGCGGGGCTGCTCCACGGCGACATCCTCACGGCTGGCGGCGACAGCCTCGCCGACTACACGCGGGATCCGGTGCTCGACGGTGATGAGCTGACGTGGGTCGACGTGCCAGCGTCGCGCGACCTCGACATGCTCCGCCCCGCCACCGCCCCGTTCAACCCCGATGGCGGCATGCAGCTGGTCGCGGGCAACCTCGGCCGCGCCATCTTCAAGACCAGCGCCGTCGCCTCCGAGCGCTGGACAATCGAGGCCCCGGCCCGCGTATTCAGCGACCAGAACCAGGTACTCGCGGCTTTCAAGGCAGGCGAGCTCGAACGCGATGTCGTCGTCGTCGTCCGCCATCAGGGACCGCGCGCCAACGGGATGCCCGAGCTGCACAAGCTGACGCCGCCGCTTGGCGTGCTGCAGGACCGCGGCTTCCGCGTCGCACTGGTCACCGATGGGCGCATGTCGGGAGCCAGCGGCAAGGTCCCCGCGGCGATCCACGTCACCCCCGAAGCACTTGGCGGCGGGCCGCTGGCACGCATCCGCGACGGCGATGTCATCCGGCTGTGCGCCCGGCGCGGCGAGCTTGCCGTGATCGAGGCGCCAGATTGGGACCAGCGCCTCGATGCCCCGCCGCCCGAGGATCAGTCCGGCACCGGGCGCGAGCTGTTTGCGCTGATGCGCCAGTACTCCGACACCGCCGAGCAGGGCGCGTCGGCTATGCTTGCAGCCGCCGGGCTTTAATCATGATTGTGCGCTAGTGGAGATCGTTGCCGTCGACATCGGCGGCACGCATGCGCGCTTTGCGCTGGCTGAAGTCAGCGGCGGACGCGTTCAAGCTCTGGGTGAAGCGGTAACGCTGCGCACCGCCGAACACGCCAGCCTGCAGACCGCATGGGAAGCGTTCGGCGCGACGCTTGACCGGCCGCTGCCGCCCGCGGCGGGCATTGCCGTCGCCGGTCCGGTCGGCGGCGAAGTGCTGCAGCTGACCAACAATCCGTGGGTGATCCGCCCGGCGTTGATCGGGGCGAAGCTCGGCGCGGTGACGTACACGCTGGTCAACGACTTCGCCGCGGTCGGTCATGCGGTGGCGCAGCTTCCGGCGGAGGCGTTCACGCACCTGTGCGGTCCCGACGACCCGCTGCCCAAGCGCGGTCTTACGACCATTCTCGGTCCTGGCACCGGGCTTGGAGTCGCGGCGATGCTGCGCGCGGAGTCTGGTTACACCATTATCGCGACCGAAGGCGGGCACATTGATTTCGCCCCGGTCGATGCGCTCGAAGACGCGATCCTGACGCAGCTGCGTCGCCGCTACCGTCGTGTCTCGGCCGAGCGCATCGTCTCGGGACCCGGGTTAACCAACGTTTACGAGGCGCTGGCGCACATCGAAGGTCGGGCCGTGCTGGCCGGCGACGACAAGGCGCTGTGGACCGCGGCGCTCGACGGCAGCGACAGCCTCGCCGCCGCCGCGCTCGACCGCTTCTGTCTTAGCCTCGGTTCGGTGGCGGGCGACATCGCGCTCGCACAGGGCGCGGGTGCGGTCGTCATCGCCGGCGGCCTCGGACTGCGGCTGGCGAAGCATCTGCCGCGCTCGGGCTTCGGCACGCGCTTTGTTGCCAAAGGGCGCTTCGAAGGCATGATGGCGGGGCTGCCGGTCAAGCTGATCACCTACCCCGAACCCGGCCTGTACGGTGCCGCCGCCGCGTTCGCGCAGGAGCACACGTCATGACCGACATCGACAACATCATGCAGCTCGCGCCGGTGATCCCGGTGCTCGTCATCGACGATGTCGCGCATGCGGTGGAAATCGCCGAGGCGCTGGTGGCGGGCGGCCTGCCGGTGCTCGAAGTGACGCTGCGCACCACCGCTGCGCTCGATGTCATCCGCGCCATGGCGAGCGTGCCGGGCGCGGTTGTCGGCGCGGGCACCGTGCTCAACGCGCGCGACCTCGACGCGGCGCTGGCGGCGGGCGCGCGCTTCATCGTCAGCCCCGGCCTGACCGCGCCGCTCGCCGAGACTGCCATCGCCGCGCGCGTGCCGTTCCTGCCGGGAACCGCTACCGCCGCCGACATCATGCGCGGGCTCGATCTTGGGCTGACCCGGTTCAAGTTCTTTCCCGCGGTCGCCGCCGGGGGCCTGCCTGCATTGAAGGCGCTTGCCGCGCCGTTCGGTCAGGTGCGCTTCTGCCCGACCGGCGGCATCACGCAGGCGACCGCCGCCGAGTGGCTCGCCGTGCCCGCGGTGACCTGCGTCGGCGGCAGCTGGCTGGTTCCGGCCGGGGTACCCGATGCGGCGGCGATCGAGGCAACGGCGCGGCAAGCGGCGGCGCTCGCCAAGGCTGGCTGACGCCGGTTTGCCCGTGCGGAACAAATCGGCTATGGAACTGACGCTTAGCCGCGCCTGACGCCGCTCTGCTTCCCGAAAGTCCGCACATGCCTTTTTCGTCGACCCCCGCCGCCATCGGCAAGGCGCTGCTCGCGCGCGGCTATGAGACCGCGACGCCGGTGCAGGCCGCGGTGTTGCAGCCCGAAGCGGCGGGCCGCGACCTGATGGTGTCGGCGCAGACCGGCTCGGGCAAGACCGTCGCCTACGGGCTGGCGATGGCCCCGACGTTGCTCGGCGATGCCGACCGGCTGCCGCGCGCTAGCGAACCGCTGGCGCTGGTGATCGCGCCGACGCGCGAGCTGGCGCTGCAGGTCCAGCGCGAGCTGGCGTGGCTGTTCGCCGATGCGGGCGCGCTCGTCGCCAGCTGCGTCGGCGGCATGGAAATCAGGCGGGAGGCGCGCGCGCTCCAGCAGGGCTGCCACATCGTCGTCGGCACGCCGGGGCGCCTGCGCGACCACCTCGAGCGCGGCAACCTCGCCACCGGGTCTTTACGCGTCGTCGTCCTCGACGAGGCCGACGAGATGCTCGACCTCGGCTTCCGCGACGACCTCGAGGAGATCCTCGACTCGACGCCGGCCGAGCGGCGGACGCTGCTGTTCTCGGCGACGTTGCCCAAGCCGATCCAGGCGCTCGCCAAGCGCTATCAAAAGGACGCGTTCCGCATTGCGGCTGGCTCAACCGACACCGCGCACGGCGACATCGACTACCGCGCCATCCGCATCGCGCCGAACGACATCGAGGTCGCCACCGTCAACACGCTGCGCTATTTCGAGGCGGGCGCGGCGCTGGTATTCTGCGGCACCCGCGAAGCGGTCCGCCGCCTCCACGCCAACCTCGTCGAGCGCGGTTTCGCCGCCGTCGCGTTGTCGGGCGAACTCAGCCAGTCCGAGCGCACGCATGCGCTGCAGGCGCTGCGTGACCGCCGCGCGCGGGTCTGCGTTGCGACCGACGTGGCGGCGCGCGGCATCGACCTGCCCGACCTCGGCCTCGTCATCCACGCCGAGCTGCCGCACGATGCCGAGGTGCTCCAGCACCGTTCGGGCCGCACCGGGCGCGCGGGGAAGAAGGGCGTCTGCGTGCTGCTCGTGCCCTACCCCAAGCGGCACCGCGCCGACGGGCTGCTGCGTGCCGCCGGCGTCAAGGCGGCGTGGATGGACGCGCCGACGCCGGAAGCCATCGAAGCGCGCGATCAGGAGCGCATGCTGAGCGAGATCGACGACGCCGGCGACGACCGCGAGGCGGCCGAGACGCTGCTCGCCGCCAAGCCCGCCGTCGACATCGCCGCCGCACTGCTCCGCCTGCAGCGCGCCCGCCTGCCCGCGCCCGAGGACCTGTCCGACACCGGGCCGCAGGCGCGCACCGCGCCCGGCGAGACCGGCGCGCCGCGGCCGGGGTTCGAGGACGTCGTCTGGTTCCGCATCAATGCCGGGCGAAACAACAATGCCGACCCGCGCTGGCTGCTGCCGTACCTATGCAGGCGGGGTCACCTGACCAAGCGCGACATTGGCGCGATTCGCATCTACGACCGCGAGACCCGCTTCGAGATCCCGCGCGCGCTGGCGCAGAAGTTCGTCCAGGCGCTCAGGAAGACCGACGACGGCGATCCCGACGTGGCGATCGAAGCGGCCGGCGATACCCCCGAGCCGGTGCGGACGCCGCGCCGCGGGCCGCCGGGTGCGGGCGCGCGGCACCACGGAGCGCGGCGGTAGAAGCTGTCGTGTGCGCTTCAAAAGCGACAGGTGTAAGCACGTTAAACTGAACGATGTGAGCGGGTTATAAAATCGTTCACAGTCGCTTTTGGCGGGTCCGGGTGAGTTCTTGCACGATAAAGTTAGAGTCGTTGGATTTCGCTGCATTCACAGTGAGGACGCCTTCCCCAAGCTGCCATAACATCGCTTTGTAACCAGATGAGCACGAAAGTCAATGACTGTCTGCGCCGTATGTCAAAGCGGAAAAAGGAAGACCCTCACCCAACCCTCTCCCGTAAGCACGGGCGAGGGCTAGCAAGCAAAGGCCCGCCCTTTTCAGCCCTCTCCCGTGCTTACGGGAGAGGGCTGGGTGAGGGTCTTACTCGTAAAATTTCCCCTCAGGCCGGCTTGGCCGTTCCCTTCGTCGACGGGTTCGCCGCGATCGTCTTGACCTTCTTCGCCTTGGGTTTGCGCGCTTCCTTGTTGGGCTTCTGTTCGCCGCTGGCCATTGTCGTTCTCCTTGCTAGACGGCGCAGTATTGCCCCAGACTGCGCGCCATGAAAAGCCTTGCCCTGCTCGCGTTGCTACTCGCTGCCCCGGTCCCGCCGCGGACGGCTGCGCCCGCTACCCCGCCGACCGCCGCCGGTATCGAGGCGAGCGCTCCCGCCGACGCGTGGCGGCCAGTGATGCCCGGCAATCTGCTGCTGATCGACACCGCGCGCGGCCAGCTGGTCATCGAGCTCAGCCCCGATTTCGCCCCGGCGCACGTCGCTGCGGTTCGCAAACTGGTCCGCGCGCAGGCGTTCACCGGCGGCGCGGTCGTACGCGTGCAGGATAATTATGTCGTGCAGTTCGCGGCGAAGCAGCCGCAGCTGACCGTCGGCTCCAAAGCGCTCGCCGATGCCGCGCCGCTGCCGACCAAGCGTTCGCCTTTGCCCGCCGAATATGAGCGGCTCGCCAGCGACGAGGGCTTCATGCTGCTGCCCGGCCGCGATGCCTATGCCGACGAGGCCGGGTTCAGCGATGGCTGGCCGATCGGCCGCGATGCTGCACAGCATATCATCACCCACGTCGGGCCCGATGGCGAGGGCGGTTATTTTCACACCGTCTGGCCCCTCCACTGCTACGGCACCGTCGGTGTCGGCCGCGATAATCCGCCCGACACCGGCGACGGCTCCGAGCTGTACGCGGTCATCGGCCATGCGCCACGCCATCTCGACCGCAACATGGCGATCGTCGGGCGGGTGATCGCCGGGATCGAGGGCTTTGCCAGCCTGCCGCGCGGCACCGAGGCGCTCGGCTTCTACAAGACCGCCGCCGAGCGCCTGCCGATCACCGGTGCAGCGGTCGCCGCCGACCTGCCCGAGGCGCGACGCCCGCGGTTCGAGGTGATGCGGACCGAGACGCCGACGTTCGCGGCCATCATCGAGGCGCGCGCCAACCGCCGCGAGCCGTTTTTCGTGCGCCCGGCCGGACGGGTCGATATATGCAACGTACGGGTGCCAGTACGGCGGGTGACCCGTCCGGGCTAGGCCCCAAGCCAAGGCATGGCTGCGCCTTGGACGCAGTTTTCCGGGTGCGCGACAAGGGCTCGCAACGAAGCGCGGGGACGGGAGTATTGTCAGTCAGCGACCGGCTGATCCGATGTTTACACGAAGGTGAACGCAATGAATGACCTCAACGCCGGTATGCCGGCACATTCGCCCGAAGGGCTGCCCGACATGGGCCCAGCCGAGCTGTCGACGCTGCACGTCCGTGTCGTCGCGCTCGAAAATCTACTGATCGCGCTGCTTGCGGACGCTTCCGACAGCCAGCGTGCCCGCGCCCGCGCGATGGCGGCGTATATCGCGCCGCGCCCCGGCCACACCGAGCATCCGCTGACGACGCACGCGGCGGCGCACATGTCCGAACTGATCGACCGCGCCCAGCGCCTCGAATACAAGCCGGCCTGACTGGCACAGCTTCGGCGGTGGTGATCCCTACGGGAATCGAACCCGTGTTCTCGCCGTGAAAGGGCGATGTCCTAGACCGCTAGACGAAGGGACCATGGCGGAGCGCCGGAGCTAGGGCCAAGCCGCCGTGGCGTCAAGGCTTGCCACGGCCGCAACTTGTCAGCGTTAACTGCAGTTAGACGTAAGCACCATCAGATAGCACCCGCTGCCCCAGCGTAAGCTGGGTCCATCGTCGATCGAGTGTCAGCCCTGCCCGCCGATGGGCCCCAGCTTACGCTGGGGCAGCGGGTGAAGGCTGATGCTTAATTGACTGCAGTCGAGTTTAGAACCCGTCCGCATAGGCGATATCGTCGATGTGCAGCTCGGCGGCGGGCTCGCGGCCCCAGTCGTCCCGCTGGACACGTCCGGCGATGTAGATGGCACGGCCCGAGGTGCCCGCCAACGC
>CAXTTR010000111.1:0-1163 GCA_964247215.1 uncultured Sphingomonadaceae bacterium | reverse complement strand
CATCAGGATGACGCGGACGTGCGCGCCGCCGACGACGTCGCACTTGACCACCGTCCACGGCCCGGCGGCGATGCGCGGCGCGGGCCAGCCCTGCCCGTACGGCCCTGCCCCGTCGAGGCGCTCGGCGAGGTCGACGCAGACGCCGCGCGGGCTCAGCGCCGCATCGCAGAGCAGCGACGCACCGCCTTGCGCGCGGGTCACATCACCGCCGAGCCGCTCGTGCAGGAACGCGGTGAACGCCGGGATGCGGTCGGCGGCGATGGTCAGCCCCGCCGCCATCGCATGCCCGCCGCCGGCGATAAGCAGGCCGTGATCCTTCGCCGCGAGCACCGCGCCGCCAAGGTCGACTCCCGGCAGCGAGCGCCCCGAGCCCTTGCCGATGCCGCCGTCCAAGGCGATGACGATCGCCGGGCGCTTGAAGCGGTCCTTGAGCCGCGACGCGACGATGCCGATCACCCCGGCGTGCCAGCCGTCGCCGCTGACCACCGCGACCGCTTCGTTGAGGCAACCCGCGGCGCGCAGCACGGCCGCGTCGGTGACCTCGCCTTCGAGCACCTTGCGCTCGACATTCAACCGGTCGAGCTCGGCCGCCAGCGCCGCCGCCTCGCCGGGATCGTCGCAGGTCAGCAGCCGCACGCCGAGGTCGGACTTGCCGACGCGCCCGCCCGCATTGATCCGTGGCCCGAGCGCGAAGCCGAGGTCCTTCGCCACCGGCGCGCGCTCCAGCCCTGCCACGTCGATCAGCGCCGCCAGTCCGGGGTTGCGCCGCGCCGCCATGACCTTCAGCCCCTGCGCGACGAACGCCCGGTTGAGCCCGGTCAGCGGCACGACATCGGCGACGGTCCCAAGCGCCACGAGATCGAGCAGTTCGAGCAGCTTGGGCTCGGGGCGGCCCCCTGCAGCCGCGTTGAACCAGCCCTGCGTGCGCAATGTCCGCACGACCGCGACGCCGGTCAGGAACGCCATACCGACAGCTGCGAGATGCCCGAACTGCCGCGCCTCGGCGTTTTCGTCGAGCCGGTTCGGGTTGACCACCGCGCAGGCGGGCGGCAGCGCGGTCGAGGCTTGATGGTGGTCGACGACGATCACGTCCAAGCCTTCCGACTGTGCCCGCGCCAGCGCCTCGAAGCCCTGCGTGCCGCAGTCGACGGTGACGACAAGCT
>CAXTTR010000110.1:0-8681 GCA_964247215.1 uncultured Sphingomonadaceae bacterium | reverse complement strand
CCTTAATGGTGCGACGTCCACTGCGGAAGTGTTGCGACGCCTGTCGGCACGACTTGCGGTGTTGCCCCCGGGCGAAACGGTGTATGGCAGCACCGGCTGGGCTGCGCCGCTGACGCGACAGGATCTCGACGGCATATCGGCTACTACCCCGATAGTCGTGTTTCGCTTTCGCCGCGGCCTTCGGTGGTGTCGCCATCAATGATTCCCCTGCCCTGAGTGATTACGCTTAACCGGCGTGTCCCGGCGATGTTCCGGTGGCGCATGCTTACGCGCTTTGTACGGCGACGCAATCACCGCCTTTACGCTCCGGTCGCCAGCCGCGCACGGCTAGACGCGCGTTCGGCGCTAAAACACACGCCGGGCGCGCACCAGCCACGTCCGCGGTTCGTTCAGATAGGTATAGCCGAGCAGCGCCGACTGGCCTGCTGCCTTGTCGAGGCAGTTGGTGCACTCGACCGACAGCGTCCAGTTGTTGTCGTCGGTCTTCATGATCAGCGCGGCGTTGACCAGCGCATAACCGCCGACGCGTGTCGCCGGAACGCCGAGCAGCGTGGCGCTCTCGATGTCGGTGCTCGAACGATAGCTGATGTTCGCCGTCGGCTCGAGAATGATACCAGCGGCGGGGATGGCATAGTCGTACGACGCACCCGCCGACGCCGTGACCTCGGGCGACCGCACCGGACGGACACCCTGCGTGACCAGCGGCAGGGCACCGTTGCGGTAGGTTGCGTGCTGATAGCCGAGGTCGGCGAACACGCCGACGTGCGCCACTGGCTTGGCGGTCAGCTCCAGCTCCGCCCCGCGACTGCGCAAACCGACGTTTTGCGTTGCGTACACCGGCACACCGGCCGCCACCGTCGCGGTCGGCACCTGGTCGTTGCCGGCCTCGACCCAGAAACCGCGCAGATTGGCGCGCAGCCGCTGGTCGAACAGTTCGGATTTAACCCCGGCCTCGTAGGTCCAGACCTGCTCGGGCGCGTACGGCAGCAGCCCGCCCGGGGTCAGGCTGCGCGTCTCCCAGCCGCCCGACTGGAAGCCGCGCGTCGCGCTGACGAACAGCAGCGCGTCGGGCAACTGGTAGGTCAGAGAGACATGCGGCGACCATTGATGCGTGTTCAACATGGCCGGGATCACCGCGCCGCCAGTCGTGAGCAGATTAGCTCCGGTGAAGCAGTCCGTCGTCAGGACCACCGCGCAGCGCGCCCGGTTGTCGGCAATCGCAAGGTTGAGCTGCTCGTCGGTGTAGCGCACGCCGCCACTGATCGTCAGCGCCGTCGTCGGGTGCACGTCGAGCTGCGCGTAACCCGCCACCGAGCGCGTGTCAGAGTACACGCGCCGGTCGGCAAGCAGCACCGGCGTCCCCGCGCCGGGACCGCCGCGGTTCACTGCATCGGCAACGTCGGCGCGGTCATGCTGCTGGTAGTAGGTCGCGCCCGCGACGTATTCGAGCCCGCCGTTCAGGATCGAGCCGCTGAACCGCACGTCCTGCGAAAACTCGCGGGTGCCGCTGTCGTTGGCGCGGACGTAGCCGACCGGGTAGCCCGCCGCAGATGGCAAAGCTTGTCCGGGAACGGGCAGGCCTGCGCGACCATCGGCGAACTCGAGCGCATAACGCTGCCGGAAGTCGACGACGCCGGTGATCAGGTTGAGCTTGAGAGCATCGCTGGCGTGCCACTCGATGTTCGAGGTGTACAGCCACGTATTGGTATAATTCTGCAGCCCGAAGTTGGCCTTGCGCCCGGTCACGCCGAGCCCGGCCAGCGGGCTTGGGTTCGTGGCATTGTAATAAGTCAGCAGCCCGGTCGAGGCGAAGCGCCCGTTGCACAACGCTGGCTGCACGGGATCACAGGTGAAGTTGAGCAGGTTCTCGGCGTCGTCGCGCATGTAGGCGATCGACGTGTTCCAGCTCAGCCGGTCGGTGAGCTGCAACCGCGCCGCAGCGCGCAGGCCGACGACATCGCTATCATTATTGCGCTGGCGGGTGACGCGGTCGCGGACGTAGCCTTCGTCGGATTGATGGTAGCCTGACAGCTTGAGCGAGAGCATCTGCCCAAGCGGAATATCGACCGAGGCGCGGACCTCGCCGAGCGAATACGCGCCGTAGCCGCCCTCGATATAGCCGGCGAGCACGTCGCCGGGCTGCCTGAGCGTGACGTCGACCGCGCCAGCCGCCGTGTCCCGCCCGAGCAGCACGCTCTGCGGCCCGCGTCGCACGTCGACGCGGTCGAGATCGAACAGCCCGAAGTTATTGGCGCTGGCGGGCGCGAGATAGACGCCGTCGACAAACGTTCCGACCATGGGCGAGAAGCCCGGCGCGGTTTCGGCATTGCCGAGTCCACGGATGGTATAGACGTTCGCGGAGCCGATACCCGGCGCGGTCGTCTCGACCATATTCGGGACGAAATCACCGATGCCGCGCAGCGACCGCAGCTCGCGCCGGTCGAGGTCGGTCAGCGTGAACGTCGAGATTGCCGCCGGGTCGGCTTGCGCCGCAGCAGGGCGCAGCTTGGGAGACGCTTCGGCCGCAGCTTCGAGGTCGGCAGGCCGCTGGCGCGGCGTTGGCGTCGTAGCCGGATCGGCTGCCGCCGACGCTCCGTCCGCTGATGGTGCAGCCTCGCCGGTTTGCGTCGTCGCTGGGACGGCAGCCGGTGGAACGGGTGGCGCTGCGGAGTCAGCTGACTTTGGGGAAACCGTCGCAGCAGGCGCAGCCTGAGCACTTACCGCAGCTGCCATGCCCAGCGCCGCAAGGCTGGCCGTGGCGAGCGCGGCTCGACGAACACTGGTCCGCTTCATTCGCTAGTCCTCAACTGGTTACAGCATAGCCGTGTCGCACTCGGCGCGCTCGCGCAACCCGGTTTCGCCGAAGCGATTCTGCGCAGGCTTTCGACAAGGTGTGCTAGACCCGATCTCGTCCAAGTCGAACCGTCAGATTTGATCGAAATCAACTCTAAGCCCGTTTTGGCTGGCGATCTGGCACCCGGAGAACACGATGACCGACACCACAACCGGCTCCGCCTTCCTGCTGATCACTGCGCGCGCCGGCGATCAAGCCAAGCTTGCCGCCTATGAAGCTGCGCTTGGCGCATCGGGACTATACGCCGCGCACGGCGGCGAGCCGGTATTTGGCGGCCAGCCTGCCAACCGTGTCGAAGGCTGGCCCGACGGCGTCGGCGCCGTGTGCGTGCGCTTTCCGTCGCGCACGGCGGCGGAGAGTTTCTGGTTCTCGGCGAAGTATCAGGACGATATTAAACCACTGCGGCGCGGCGCGGGGACGTTCCAGGCGGCGATTTTTGACGCAGCTTAGCGCCGTAGAACAATGCGATTGCCGGGCTCTCTCCGCTTCCCCAGCGTAAGCTGGGGTCCACGTCCGGGCAGTTCACGCTCTCGCACGAAGATGGACCCCAGCTTTCGCTGGGGCAGCCGGTGAACACGGAAATCGACCCCTCCGAAGCGAGTGCTAGAGCAGCAGCTCTAGCGGCACGGCGTGATGCGCGCCGGCTCGGGCGCTGGCCCTTGCGGCGCGAACACCGCAAGGTAAGCCCCTTCGCCGATCGGCCTGATACTTTGCCGCGCGTAACCGACCGCAGCCAGTTCGCATGTCAGCAGCTTGGGCGGCGTGCCATGCTCGCCGGTGTCGCGGTCGGCATCGACGATGGCGACACGCCCGCTCGGCTTCAAGGACTTACGCAGGTTCCACAGCAGCGCGTACGGGCTGGCGATCTCATGATACATGTGAACGAGCAGCGCCACGTCGACGCTGTTCGCGGGCAGCCGCGGATCGTGCGCCTCGCCGCGGGCGACCAGCACATTGGTCAGCCGCAAGACATCGATGCGCCGGGCGAGCGCCGCCAGTATCCCCGGTTGCAGGTCCTGTGCGACAACGGTACCGACCGGCCCGACATGCTTCGACAGATGCGGCTCGTAATAACCTTCGCCGGCACCGATGTCGGCGACGGTCATCCCCGGCTGGATGCCGAGCGCGTTGATCACGGCCTCGGCCTCGCCGGCAGTCTCGCGGTCGGGCTCGCTCGACCAGCGCGCCGAGACGATCGAGGCGACCGGGCGGGCTGCTGCGGGAAAAGCCGCCGCGGCTTGCCCGGCAGGCGCGATGAAGCTGACGGTATCGTGTTTGGCGGCGTCGGCGGTCGGAGCCGAGCACGCCGTTGTCAGCGACATCAGCGTGAGAACGAGCAGGCGGCGACTCACTTGGGGGCGATCACCATGAGCATCTGGCGCCCCTCCATCTTGGGAAGCTGCTCGACCTTGGCGTAATCGATCGCATCATCGCGGACGCGCTCGAGCAGCCGCAGGCCAAGCTCGCCGTGGCTCAGTTCGCGGCCGCGGAAGCGCAGCGTCAGCTTGACCTTGTCGCCGTCCTCGATGAAGCGCTGCACCGCCTTCATCTTGGTGTCGTAGTCGTGATCGTCGATGTTGGGACGCATTTTGATCTCCTTGATCTCCTGCGTCTTCTGGTTCTTGCGCGCTGCCGCCGACTTCTTCTGCGCTTCGTACTTGAACTTGCCGACGTCGAGGATCTTGCAGACCGGCGGATCGGCACCCGGCGACACCTCGACCAGGTTCAACCCGACTTCGTGCGCGGTGGCGATGGCTTCCTTGGTGTACAGGACACCAAGGTTCTCACCGTCCTGGTCGATCACCCGGACCTTCGGGACGGTGATGAATTCATCATAGCGCGGGCCGTTCATCGGCACCGGGGCATTCTGGGCACGGCGGGCTGTAGGCGGGGGTATGGCAGCGTCTCCTGTTGAACTTGGGCTTAATATAGGCGGCTTTACAGATTCGCGAAAGAGCGGCTGTGATGATGCCAGTGCGTGACTTTGACTTGCCGGATTAGCTGCGCATCGCCCCACCCATCCGCCTGATCGCGGCAATCTTCGCCTCGAACGGTGCCCAATCGTCGGCGTTGGCAATACCCGCCCAGATCGCCTCGATCTCGCCGATCGGCAGCCCGCACGGCTCGGCATCACCCCAGTAAGCGTCGCCGAGCGTCACCGACGGCGCATAGCCCGCCACCGCGGCGCGGAACGGCTGCCATGCGGGGCCGTCGTACGATGTCGTCGCCCGCCGCAGCGAACCGCCGCGCCAGTCGAACCAGAACCGGTCCAGCGGCGCGCCGGTCGCGACCAGCGCGGCGATGAGCGCCTCGGTCAGCGCCGCATCATCGCCCTTCGACTGCACACCCAGGCGCGCCAGCAGCGCCGCATCGAACGCCGCCGCATAGCGTTCCGGGTACGCCCTGAGCGCCGGGGCAAGCACCTCGGCCGGCGCGACCAGCCGTAGCGCCCCCGCGAGCTGGTAGACGTTCCACTGCAGCGCCTCGGGCTGGCGGCCGTAGCTGTACAGCCCGTGGTGGTCGAAATACGCCGCTGTAAAGCCCGGATCGAAGGTCGGCGCGAAGCGGTACGGGCCGTAGTCGAAGCTTTCGCCGGTGATGTTGATGTTGTCGGTGTTGAGCACGCCGTGAACGAACCCTGCCGTCATCATCGCCGCCGCCTGGCCGGCCGCGTTGGTGACAGCGTGATCGATCAGCGCCGCATAGGGGTCGTCGCGCGGTGTCTCCGGAAAATAGTAACGCAGCACGTAATCGGTCAGCTTCGCCATGTCGTCAGCCTCGCCGAGCGCCGCGAGGCGCTGGAAGGTACCGTAGCGGATGTGGCTGTGGCTGAGCCGGACCAGCACCGCGCTGCGGGTCGGCGACGGCTCGTCGCCGCGCTCGAGCGCCTCGCCGGTTTCGATCAGCGAGAACGTCTGCGAGGTGTCGACGCCGAGCGCGGTCAGCATTTCGGTCGCCAACACCTCGCGGACGCCGCCCTTGAGCGTCAGCCGCCCATCGCCGGCGCGGCTCCACGGTGTCTGCCCGGAGCCCTTGGTGCCAAGGTCGAGCAAGCGGCCGCGCGCGTCGGCCATCTGCGCGAACAGGAAGCCGCGGCCATCGCCAAGGTCAGGGTTGTAAGTGCGGAACTGGTGGCCGTGGTAGCGCAGCGCCAGCGGCACCTCGAGGCTGCCCGGCAGCGGCGCGAAGCGGCCGAAATGGCGCAGCCAGTCGGCATCGCTCAGCCCATCAAGACCGACCATCGCCGCAGCACGGTCATTGCGAAAACGCCGGATCGTCTGCGGAAAGTCGGCCGCGCGGACCTCGTCGTAGAAGTCCGGGCCGAGTTCGAGGATCGCCTGCGCCGGGCGGAATGCCGTCACGCGGGCTGGACCGCTCCGTCATAGCCGCAGGCGGCGCGCACATAGCGCACCGTCTCGGCCTCAATCACGGCACGCTCCTCATCGCTGGTCGCGGTCAGGATCAGCTCGATCGCATCGCCGACGACATGGTGCGTGAACGACGCTGCGATCGGCACGTTGATGCCAGTGATGCCACGGTACGCCATGCGGGCGGCCATCTGCGTTTTCAGCCACGCCGTCGTGGTGGTCTTCGCGGCGGCGTAGAACGGCTCGGCCTCGGGGTTCTTGACCATCGCGGGCTTACCGACATCGCACGGCGAACCGGTGATGCCTTCCCACAACCGCGAAGCGCGGGCAAATTCGAAGATACGCGGGATCAGGATGCCCGGCTCGAGCTCCTCGAATCGCTGGCCCTGCTGCATCGCCTCGATCATCGCCTCGCCGTAGCGCTGGCCAAGCTGCGCGAGGAGATTCTGCATCGAGCCGAAATGGTAAAAGATCGAGCCTTCGGAGACGTCGGCCTCGCGGGCGATATCGGCGGTTCCGGTCGCGGCAAAGCCCTTGGTCGAAAACAGCATGTTCGCCGCCGCGAGGACGCGCGCGCGGGTCTCCGCCGGGTCATAGCGGCGGGCACGGGTGTCGACAGCACGGCTGGCCACGTCGGCGGTTCTCCCCAATCGATTCGGCTGGCATTTGCTCTTAGCTGAGTACCAGTCGAAAGCATACCCTCAGCAGATGAACGCAGACTGAGCCACGGTGTTGCAACCAGCGCCGGTCAGCCGGTGGTTCGGTCGCGGTCAGCTGGCGCGCTGTCCGGCGATCCACCCGTCGATCTGCGCTTCGAGCACATCCATCGGCACCGGGCCGCTGCCGAGCACCGCATCGTGGAACGACCGCTCGTCGAAGCGGCTGCCCAGCACCGCCTCGGCTTTCGCTCGCAGCCGCTTGATCGTCAGTTCGCCGAGCTTGTACGCCAGCGCCTGCCCCGGCCAGGTGATGTAGCGGTTGACCTCGGCCTCGACATTGTGGCGGCTGAGCGCGGTGTTCGTCAGCATATAATCGATTGCCCGCTGGCGGCTCCAGCCCTGCACGTGGATGCCGGTATCGACCACGAGCCGGCAGGCGCGCCACATCTCGTAGCTGTAGCGCCCCATCTTCTTCTCGGGCGTGTCGTATAGCCCCATCTCGTCGCCGAGGCTTTCCGAATACAACGCCCAGCCTTCGACGAAGGCGGTAAACGACACCAGATGCTTGCGAAACTCCGGCAGTGCCAGTTCCTGCTGCAGCGATAGTTGCGTCTGGTGGCCGGGAGCCGCCTCGTGCAGCGTCAGCGCGGGCAGCTCGTAGAACGGCCGCTGATCGAGATGCGTCGTGTTGATGAAGTAAGCACCGGCGCGGCCGTTGGTGACGCTGCCCTCCTGCGAATACGCCGTTGTCGTGCCCTCCGCCTGATCGGCGGGGATGGGCTTTACCGTGAACGGCAGCCGCGGCAGGTGCCCGATCAGCTTGGGCAGCCACGCGTCGATCGACTTCGCAACATACGCCGAGCGGTCGAGCAGCTCCTGCGGCGTCTTGGCGTAGAAGGCCGGATCGGTCCGCATGTGCGCGACGAACGCGGCGCGGTCCTTATAGCCCGCCTTGGCAGCAACGGCGTCCATCGCCGCGCCGATACGCGCGACCTCGCTGAGGCCGATGTCGTGGATCTGCGCTGGCGTCAGCTCGGTCGTGCTGATCTCGTGGGCGCGAAAGGCGTAATAGGCCGCGCCGCCGGGCGTATCGCCGATGCCGGCGGACGTACGGCAGTGTGGCAGATACTCGTTGGTATAATAGGCCAGCAGCTCGCGGTAGGCGGGCACGATGGCGGTGGTGATCAGCTCCCGCGCGCGGGCCTGCATCGCCGTCCACTCGCCAGCCTCGATGACTGCAGGGCGCGGTCCGGCGAACGGCTTCCAGAACACCGACTGCTCAGGGCTGGTGACGATATGCGTCGTGATCGTTTTCTCGAAACCCGGCAGCGTCTCGCATGGCTGCGCGTAGCCGGCCGCGATGCCGCTTCGAGTGACCGCGATCTCGGCGCGGTTGTACGCCGGATAGGCCGCCAGCCGCCCGAGGTACGACGCGTAATCGGCGCGCGTCCGCAGCGGCGCCGACTCGGGCAGCCCGGCAAAGCCGAGGTACCAGCTCGAATAAGTGGTGAAGGTGATCGCGCGCTGGCCGAAGCCGTTCGCCGCGATGCTGTCGGCGAGCAGCCGGTGCAGCACCGCAAGGTTGACCCTGTCGGGCGCGCTCAGGCCGCTGGCGTCGATGCGGTCGAGCCGTGCCAGAAAGCCGCGCATCGCCAAAGCCTCGCGGTCGGCAGCGGCGAGGCTCGGGTCGGACAGCTTGCCGTCGCCGCGCCGGTCACCGACGCTGGTCGCCAGCTCGGGGTAGGTCGACAGCGCCCATTGCCAGTGATCGGCCACGACCGCGGCAAGGTCGCCCGCAGG
>CAXTTR010000109.1:2578-8684 GCA_964247215.1 uncultured Sphingomonadaceae bacterium | reverse complement strand
CACGCGGATAAGTAAAGTCTGCTTGCCCTCTCCCGCCCTTGCGGGAGAGGGTTGGTGAGGGTCGTGCTTCATTGTTATCCCGATGCACGCGAAGTGAGTAAGGACAGAAGCAACACCCGCACCTAGCCTCTCCCGTAAGGACGGAGAGGGATCAAAGGATAGGACAGAAGAAAACCGCGGGTAAGATGGCGAAAGTCGTCGGTTCTCACAAAAAACTCTTTCGCCGGGCCCGGCTCTGTCGCACAGTCCGCGAAACGCTGGGGAGTTCACCAATGCATCGATTTCTCGCGCTAGCCGCCGCTATCACCGCCGCCCCTGTAGCCGCCGTCACCGCACCGGACGCGATCCATGTTTTCGGTGACAGCCTCGTCGACGCAGGCAATATCGACGCTGCGGTCGGCAGCGACCTGTATAATCCGCGTGCCGCCGGCTACGCGCCGGGCCGCTTCACCAATGGCCCCGACTATACCGACCTGCTGAGTCAAAACCTGTACGGTCACTTTCTGAAGCCGTCGCTGCTCGGCGGCACCAACTTCGCGTTCGGCGGCGCGCGCATTGTCAACGATGGTGATTCGGTCCCCGACCTCGCGCTGCAGCTCGGCGCTTATTACCAAGCGTCGAGTAACGCGATCGATCCGAAAGCGCTGTACATCATCAACGACGGCGGCAACGACGTCTTCGGGCTCGAAGCCGGCCACATCGGCAGCTACGCCACCCCTGCCGCATACACCTCGGCGCTGCTCGACACGCTGGCGGGCACGATCCAGTCGCTCGCGGCGCACGGCGCGACGCGCATTCTCGTTACCGGCATCCCGAATGTCGACGCGACGGGTACCGCGCTCGACCAGCAGGTCCAAGCCCGGCTTGACGCGATCCAGCCTGGGCTCGGCGATACGCAGTTGATCCGCTTCAGCTACCAGAAGTTCTTCACGTCGCTGGTCGCCGACCCCGCCGCGTTCGGCGTCGCGCCGTTCACGCAAACCGGCAACTGCATCGGCAACCGCCCGGTAGTGAACGGCAACATCGACTGCACCGGTTATTTCTCGTTCGACGGCGTCCATCCAACGGCACAGGTTCAGGCGGCGCTATACCGGCAGATCCTCGGCACGACCGGCCTCGACACTGTTCCCGAGCCCGCCAGCTGGGTGCTGATGATCGCTGGCTTCGGCCTGACCGGCACGATGCTGCGCCGGCGCGCAGTGACTGTCGCCGCGGTAGCCGTCTAAGCTTTCCCGGCCCGCACGCGCCTGCTAGCAGGTGATCACAAGCGGCGCTCAAGCTGCCGGGGGCGCTTAATGGCGATCGAACCAAGCGCGAACATGCCCCCGGTCGGCGGTGCTTATGCCCGCTATGTGCTCGGCTTGCTCGTTGTCATCTATGCGATCAACTTCATCGACCGGCAGATCGTCTCAATCCTCGCCGAGGACATCAAGCACGACCTTCACCTGACCGACGCCGAGCTCGGCTTCCTGTACGGCACGGCATTCGCGGTCTTTTATGCGCTGTTCGGCATCCCGCTCGGACGGCTGGCGGACAACTGGGTCCGGGTCCGGCTGCTTAGCGCAGGACTTGCGGTGTGGTCGGCGATGACCGTGCTGTCGGGGCTGGCCAGCGGCTTCGGCCAGCTCAGCGCGGCGCGTGTCGGCGTCGGGATCGGCGAGGCCAGCGCTTCGCCCGCGGCCTATTCGATGCTGTCCGACTGGTTCCCGCGCGAACGCCGGGCGACGGCGCTTGCCATCTATTCGAGCGGACTTTACCTCGGCGGCGGTGTTTCGCTGCTGATCGGCGCAGTCGTCGTGCGGCTGTGGAACGGGCATTACCCGCACGGCGGCCCGATCGGGCTGGTCGGCTGGCAGGCGGCGTTCCTCGCGGTCGGGCTGCCGGGATTGGTCATCGCAGCGTGGGTGGCGACGCTGATTGAGCCGGTGCGCGGGCGCTCGGAGGGTCTGCCGCCACCGCCGCCCGTGACGAACGTTGGCCGGAAATTCTGGGACGATCTGTCGAGCGTACTGCCGCCGCTGACGTTCTTCCATATCGCCCAGTTCGGGCGCGCCGCGCTCGTCCGCAACGTCGCCGCCGCGCTCGGCTTCGCGCTGCTCGCGGCGCTGCTGATCCGGCTGACCGGTGATGCCAAGCAATGGGTCGCCGTCTGCCTTGGAGCCTATGCGGTCGCCAGCTGGGCGCAGTCGCTCAAGCAGCGCGATCCGCCGACCTACGCGCTGATCTGGGGGACGCCGACGTTCCTGCTGGCGCTTGTAGCCTTCGGGAGCATTTCGTTCGTCGGCTATGCAAGCGCATTCTGGGCGGTACCATATGTGATCCGGACGTTCATCGTACCAATGGCTGCAAACGGCCCGCCGCCATGGTATGCGACAAAGGATTTTGCCGCTGTCACGCTCGGCGGCGTCGGCTCGGCCGGCGGCTTTATCGGCGTTATCACCGGCGGCTGGCTGGCCGACCGGGCGCGGCGCTGGCATCCGGCAGGCCGCATCCCGGTTGCCTCGCTTGCCGCGCTGGTACCGCTGCCGTTCTTCGTGGCGATGTTTACCACCAGTGATATTCGCATATTCTTCCTGTGCTACGTCCCCACAGCGATCTTCGGGAGCTGCTATGTCGGCATCGCCGCGGCGACGACGCAGGACCTCGTACTGCCGCGGATGCGCGGCGCGGCGACGGCGACCTATTTCATCGGTACGACGCTGATCGGGCTGGGGCTCGGGCCTTATTTCACTGGTGCGGTTTCGAAACTTACCGGCAGTCTTGGTACCGGCATCCTGTCGTTGCTGATCGTCGTGCCGCTGACGCTGACCTGCCTGGCACTGGTATGGCGCAAGCTGCCCGCCGCCGAAGCCAGCCGCGTCGAGCGCGCCCGCACCGCCGGCGAACTAATCTAACCAGGAGCATGTCATGAGAGTCGAAGAGCTTTTCTCCGTCGCCGGCAAGGTCGTCATCGTCACCGGCGGCAGCCGCGGCATCGGCGAGATGATCGCCCGCGGCTATGTCGAGAACGGTGCCAAGGTCTACATCACGGCGCGCAACGCCGCGGTGTGTGACGGGCTGGCGGCCGAGCTGTCGAAGACCGGCCACTGCGTCTCGATCCCCGCCGACCTCGCCAAGCCCGGCGAGATCGAGCGCTTCGCCACCGAATTCGAGAAACACGAGAGCCGTCTCGACGTGCTATTCAACAACGCCGGCGCGAGCTGGGGCGCCACGTTCGACGCGTTTCCCGAAAGCGGCTGGGACAAGGTCATGGACCTGAACGTCAAATCGGTGTTCTTCCTGACACAGCGGCTTATCAGGCTGCTCGAAGCGGGTGCATCCGCCGACGATTATGCGCGCGTCATCAATATCGGCTCGATCGAAGGCATGCACGTCTCCGACATCGAGAGCTACAGTTATGCGGCATCGAAGGCTGCGGTGCTGCACCTGACGCGGATGATGGCGAAGTATCTCGCCCCCAAACACATTGCCGTGAATGCGATCGCGCCGGGCTTCTTCCCGTCGAAGATGACGGCGGCGATCGACCAAGCCAATCGCGATGCGACACTGGCCGCGACACCGATGAAGCGCGTCGGCAACCCCGACGACATGGCCGGGGTTGCACTATACCTTGGCTCACGCGCCAGCGGGTTTGTCTGCGGCAGCGTGATTGCAATCGACGGCGGCTACGCGACGACGGCGTAGCTATTCCGACCGCGCTGAGCTGATCGAGTCGTTCGGGATGCCGTGATCCTCCACCCAGTCGTAGAGGCCGGGTCCGAACACGTTCGATGACGGGTTGCGGAACTCGCTGTCGCGGAAAAACTGCCAGCGCCCTTCCAGAATAATGAATGAGGATGTCTTGTCGTTGAAGAAGCTGTCGTCACTGGCATTCAGATTATTTTCGCTGCGGAACAGATGCTTGTGCGCACCGTGAAAATTGCGGTGCTCGAACAGGATTACATGCGCCATTACAGGTCTCCTAACATTCGATGTGGTTAAATGCGCGGGATCACCGACCCCGCAGGACTGTCTTGCGCGATTCCGTACGGTTCCGCTGTGATCCCGGTCACGGCGGGATTTCGATGCGCGTTTGCGAGGCAACTGCCGCGTTGCTAGGCATTCATCCGCAAGCTAAAAATCTCTTCGCAACTGCGAAATGCGCCGTTCACCGGCTGGCACGGGCTGTGCTAGGCTGATCCAAAGCGGGGGAGTCCAGTGAAGAAAATCGAAGCCGTCATCAAGCCGTTCAAGCTCGACGAGGTGAAGGAAGCGCTGCACGAGGTCGGCGTCTCGGGCATCACCGTCACCGAGGCGAAAGGCTTCGGCCGCCAGAAGGGCCACACCGAACTGTATCGCGGTGCCGAATACGTCGTCGACTTCCTGCCGAAGGTGCGACTCGAAGTGGTCGTCGACGACGACCAAGCCGACCGTGTCGTCGAGGCGATCGCCAACGCCGCGCGCACCGGGCGTATCGGCGACGGCAAAATTTTTGTGTCGACGATCGAAGCTGCGGTCCGCATCCGCACCGGCGAACGCGACAGCGACGCTATCTAGTCAACACCGAGCGAGGGTCAGCACACATGGCAAACAGTCCGTCGACAATTCTCGATATGATCAAGGAGAAGGAGATCGAGTGGGTCGATCTGCGCTTCACCGACCCTAAGGGCAAGTGGCAGCATCTGACGATGGTGTCGTCGGTGGTCGACGAGGATCAGCTGACCGACGGCTTCATGTTCGACGGCAGCTCGATCGCCGGGTGGAAGGCGATCAACGAGTCCGACATGATCCTCAAGCCCGACCTCGATGCGGTGTTCTTCGACCCGTTCTCGGCGACGCCCATGATGATCCTCGTGTGCGACATCGTCGAGCCGTCGACCGGCCAGCTGTACGACCGCGACCCACGCTCGACCGCCAAGCGCGGCGAGATGTACCTGAAATCGAGCGGCATCGGCGACACTATCTACATCGGCCCCGAAGCCGAGTTCTTCGTCTTCGACGATGTGCGCTTCGAGATCGGCTATAACGTCGGCAGCTACAAGCTCGACGACATCGAGCTGCCGACCAACACCGCGACCAAATACGAGAACGGCAACATGGGCCACCGCCCGCGCGTCAAGGGCGGCTACTTCCCGGTTGCGCCCGTCGACAGCGCCGTCGACCTGCGCGGCGAGATGGTCTCGACGATGCTCGAGATGGGACTGCCGTGCGACAAGCACCACCATGAAGTCGCGGCCGCGCAGCATGAACTCGGGCTGACCTACGGCACGCTGACCGTCACCGCCGACCGCATGCAGGTGTATAAGTATGTCGTCCACCAGGTCGCGCACGCGTATGGCAAGACCGCAACGTTCATGCCCAAGCCGATCAAGGACGACAACGGCAGCGGCATGCACACGCATCTGTCGATCTGGAACGGCTCGACCCCGCTATTCGCCGGCGACGGCTATGCGGGACTGTCGGAGACCGCGCTGTTCTTCATCGGCGGCATCATCAAGCATGCCAAGGCCTGCAACGCCTTCACCAACCCGTCGACCAACAGCTACAAGCGGCTGGTCCCGGGCTTCGAAGCGCCGGTGCTGCTGGCCTACAGCAGCCGCAACCGCTCGGCCTCGTGCCGCATCCCGTACGGCGCGGGCGGCAAGGCCAAGCGCGTCGAGGTACGCTTCCCCGATGCGACGGCGAATCCCTACCTCGCCTATACCGCGCTGCTGATGGCGGGCCTCGACGGCATCGAGAACAAGATCCACCCCGGTCAGCCGATGGACAAGAACCTCTACGACCTACCGCCGAAGGAACTCGCCGACGTGCCGACAGTGTGCGCGTCGCTGCGCGAGGCACTGAACGAGCTCGACAAAGCCCGTGCCATCTTCACCAAGGGCGGCGTATTCAGCGACGACCAGATCGACTCGTATATCGAGCTCAAGATGGAAGAAGTGATCCGCTGGGAGATGACGCCGGCACCGGTAGAGTTCGATATGTATTACAGCATGTAAGGCTCAGCGTGGCCGACACGAAGACGAGGATTGCCCTTGCAATACCGGCTTCGCGTCGGACTCGCGCTAGCCCGGCCGGCGGGGCGGCGAAGCCGGACCCGTCCGACGCCAGCGGCGGCTTTGCCGACCGC
>CAXTTR010000109.1:0-2478 GCA_964247215.1 uncultured Sphingomonadaceae bacterium | reverse complement strand
CGGCGGGGCGGCGAAGCCGGACCCGTCCGACGCCAGCGGCGGCTTTGCCGACCGCCCTTACCATCGCTTATTCCATACCAGTCGAGAACCCGCCCAAGTAAGACTACTTCCCCTCCACCGGCAAGTTCACACGCAGGAACTCCCCCACTGCATTCAGCATGGCCAGCCGGGTGGCGCTCCGTGACAGCCAGTGGTCCTCTTCCGCCAGCTTGACCACCTCGGTCGGCCGCCCTGCCCGCGTCAGCGCCGACGCCATTGCCTTGCTCTGCGCGAATTGCACCACCGTATCGTCGGCACCGTGGATCAGCAGCACCGGCACCGTTACCTTCGCCGCGAACTTCGCCGGCGAGATGGCGTCCAGCGCCGGGTCATTCATCGACTTCGCGCCCATGAAGCGCTGCCAGTATCGCTGCACGACATTGCGCGAGCCGTTCATCACGGTCTCCTCGTACGACAGCATCGAGCGCAGGTCGGCGGGTCCAGCGAGCGAAATAGCGCAGCGGTAGATGCCGCTCTGCAGTGTTACGCCAGCCAGCGCGGCATAGCCGCCGTAGCTCGCGCCGGCGATGCAAACGCGCTTGGGGTCGATCGTGCCGGCGTCGGCGAGGTATTTGACCCCGTCGGACAGATCGGTCTGCATCTTGCGGCCCCATTGGCCGAAACCCGCTTCGAGAAAATGAATGCCGAAGCCCGTCGAGCCGCGAAACTGCGGCTGCAGCACGGCATAGCCGCGGCTCGCCATCGCCTGCGCCCACCAGTCGAACCCCGCCGCGTCGTGCGCCGCCGGACCGCCATGCGGAAACACGATCAGCGGCAGGCCGGTTGCCGAGCCGCGTCCCGGCGGCAACGTCAGGTAAGCCGGAATCTTCAGCCCGTCAGCGGCGGTGTAGGTGATCGCGCGTTTTTCGCCGATGTCGTCGGCATCGATCTCGGTGTACTCGTTGGCGAGCCATGTCGCATGCCGCGTCGGCACATCGAGCAGGAAGTAAGCCGCGCCCGCAGTGCCGCCCTCGACACGCAGCATCATATGCTGGCGGTCGTCGGACCATGATTCGAGCCGCACCACGGCTTTTGGAAAGGCGCGCACCACCATCTTCCAGACCTTCTGGTCATCGGGCGACAGGAACTTGTAATCGACGTTGAGCCCGTCCTGGACATGCGCCCCGATTACCAGCCGCGTCCTGGGATCCTCGATCAAGCTCTCGCTCTGCAACTCGGTAATTGGCGCGGACAGATGGTCCTCGCCAAGCGTCAGCTCGCGGTAGCTATACCCGTCATCGGCATGCTGGCTGACCATCACCGTACCCGCCGTGCGCCCGAACCCGACGAGCGAAGGCCCATCGATCGGTGCGGTTTCCTCCATCGACCTGACCAAGGCGTTGCCGCGCCGCGTCCACAACACCCAGAGGCCTTTCTCCTGGCTGTAGTCGACCCGCGCCACGGCGGTACCCGCGTCGTCGAGCAGCCATTCTCTGGTGAGTTCGTTACCGACCAGAAGCTGCCGGGTCCGGCCTGTATCGAGGTCGACGCGGTAGAGCGTCAGTACACCCTGGTTGCCCGGGAACGAAATCCCGGTGACGAAGGCCATCGGCTTGCCGTCGATAATTCGCACTTCCGGCCGCGCCGCGACGGTATTGAGCTTGCGGACGCTATTACCGACACCGCCAGCGAGCAGCGGCGTCCCCTTGCGGGTCAGGATGTCGTAATCGAGTACAAGGGAATATTCACGCTTCGGGCCGGTGAAACCGTGAAGCTCGGCGGTGGTCGAACTCGTCAGCAGCAGATGGTGATCACCCGCCCATTGTAGCGCGCGCAGCTTCGAGTTACCTGCTCGTGCGGCCCTGACCAAGGTGTTGTCCGCTGTCTTGCGGATTTGTAGCTGGCGGCCCGCAGCGTCGGCCGTTACCAGCGCGAACTGCGTGCCGTCGGGCGATAGCGCGATCAGTTCGACGCTGGGCAGATGGCCGTATGCGGCGAGCGGCAGCTGTACTGGAACGGCGGCGGGCGGCGGTGCGGCGAGCGCCGGAGCCGTGCAGAGCCACAGCAATGCCAAGCGTGCGATCTTCATCATGCCCCCCACGGATAACCTGCCGCTGTTTGGCGCGACAGTATCGTCAGGTGTATGATGCGGATAAGTTGTCGTAAATAGCTGGCGACGAGCGCCCGCGTCGTGCTGGGTTGTCAGAACATTGCGCCGACGCCGAACGCCACACCCGCGCGCGCGCGCCGCTGCTCGTACGCCGTCCCGCGCAGGTCATTGGCGCTCCAGCGCGCGGTAAATGTCAGCCGCCGGTAGCGCGCCTCGATCCCGGCACCATAGTCGAGCTTTGAATGCGTGCCGTCCTGCAGCGACCCGGCCTCGCGCCCGACCGACGCGCGCAACGTCAGCGGCGTGCCAGGCACGCCGATCGATGGCGACAGCGACAGGTACAGGTTATCGCGCCCCAGATTGCCCTGCCGGGGCGCGTAATTAAAGCC
>CAXTTR010000108.1:6569-8710 GCA_964247215.1 uncultured Sphingomonadaceae bacterium | reverse complement strand
TGTCGTTCGCGGCGACTTCGTCGATCAGGCGCTGCGCATCGGGCGAGACGCCGTCGAGCTTGGCGGGCTGGCCGGCGGCGTCCCAGTCGCGCGCCAGCCGGTGCACCAGCCACGCGCCGATCGTGTCGATGCCGTCGATCTTGGCGAGATCGATCGTCAGCGGGCGGCCGTCGGGATGCAACGCCTCCAGTCGCGGCGCGATCTCGCTGACTCCGGCGACGGTCAGCGTGCCGCCGAGCCGGACGGTGCGGCCGCCTGCGCCGCTTTCGTCGAGATCGAGCGTTGCGCTGTTCATGCTGCTGCTGTGCTGGAACGGTTTGCCGCGGGCAAGCGCAAAAGATCGGCTCGTAACGAAGTAAAGACCCCGATAGGGCGGTTTAGCCGCTGCCCCGGCGCAAGCTGGACCCATGCATCTGCAACGGCGTGATCTACGCCAGGCATGGGCCCCGGCTTGCGCTGGGGCGACGGGGATGGGGGCCGGCTAGCCGACCAGCATCCGCCGGCGCCGGCCCGCCGCGCCGACCATGCCGAAGCCCGCGATCATCATCGCCCAGACCGCCGGTTCGGGAACCGCATCGGCCTCGACCTCGGAAATAAAGGTGCCCCAACGCGAGCCGCCGGTGCCGGTCGGATGGCCGCCGGCCGCGTTGTTCCAGTTGAGCGCTATTTCGTCGGTGATCCAGAACTTGCTCGGGTCGGTCGGGTCGACGGTGACCGAGCCATAATCGCCGAAGCGCTGGCGCCCGGCAGGCGCGACATCCTCGGGGCTGCCGTTATGGTAGTCGCTGATCGGGCTGACCTTGAGCACCAGTTCGCCGCTGGTCAGCAGCAGCTGTCCGGTTGCACTGGTATCGAAGGTCCGCGCTGCCAGTGTGACATTGCCGTCGGCACCGAAGCCCGAGCGGACGTAGCCGATCACGACCTGACCAGTCGCGTTGACCGCGATCGCGCCGTAGTAGAAGTCGGTCCCGCCGTTGCCGATGTCGCCTTCGTCAAGGAGCTGTCCGGTGACGGCATCGATGACGTCGTAACGGATCACGGTAAAGTCGCTGCCGGTTTCCGTCACGGTATGGACGCTATAGATGCGGCCGTTCGCCTCATAGACGCTCGCGCTGACCCGGTCGTCGCTGGTATCGATGACCCGCGATGGCTGGCCGTTGTAGCCGCTCGGCTGACGGCCGGGATTGTTGGCGTCGTAGCTGTTGCCGATCAGATAGTCACCGGCGGTGCGAACCGCTGCATCGGTTCCGGCATTGAGGATGGCGTAGCTCGTCAAGGCTGCATCGTTGATCGAGGCCGCCACGACACGGCCGGTGGCGGTGTTGGCATTGCTATTGACACCCTGAATGGCAAAGCCACGCGTGAAGTCGTTGGTGTTCGACTTCGGATCGTACGGCGTCACGAACTGCTTGATTCCGGCGACCGTCGGCGCTCCGGCCCCGAACACGCTGGCGAGCGGGATGACGCTCAGCGTCGTGCCCTGGAAGTTCGCGGGAGCGTTGGCGGCGGCGGAGTTCGGGGCGTAGTCGTTGCTGCCGAGATAAATCGCGTTCCGGTCGAGTGCCAGCGTCGTATAGTCCGCGATCCCGCCGCCGAATCCGGCTCCGGCGTAGGCGGTGAACTTCACCGACTGCCACGTCCCGGCGGCGTCCGACGTATTCGAAACCGCGATCTGAATGTCTGACAGGTTCGCGCCGAAGGTCGTCGCGATCCAGCGGCCGGCGCTGGCGTTATAGGCGATGCGCGGGTCGCCATTGGTGCCGGTTTGGCCGGCTGCGGCCCAGAACGCAGTGTCCGAGACGAACGACTGACGGCTACCGTCGGCCTTGCTGTAGATGCCGACGCCGCCGTTGACGATGCTGACGTATTGCGTTGCGCCGACCGCGCCGGTCGAATCGGGCGGGATGAAGTTGCGGCCGACCGCGGCGACGTCATACTGCGAGACCCCGGCGAAGCCCATGATGACCCCCGAGCCGGGCGAACCCATGACGGCCGGAGCGGGAGCGGCCGCGGCCTGGATCGCGCCGTCGAAGCTGCTCCCAGTGAGCAGTACCGGGCCGCCGTCGTAGGTTAAATCGCGATTGGCAACACCGCCGTTCGCTGCAGAGAAGGCCGGTGTCGATGCCAGCAGTGCGAGCGTC
>CAXTTR010000108.1:0-6559 GCA_964247215.1 uncultured Sphingomonadaceae bacterium | reverse complement strand
GAATTACGCGTAAGCTCATCATTGCTCCCTCGCGCCAAGGAACTGGTGAACTGCGCCGGCGCATCGCACCTTAGGGCTATAGCCGATATTATAAACGGCGGGCTAACGTTTCGTCAGCGCAACGGATGGTAGTTTCAGCTCTGGAGGGTCGCGCTCGCTCTCGGATTTCCTGCTCCTTTCAGGCCGGGACAATTGGACGCGGGCAGCATTGGGCATGGCAACAGAACCACAAGCGTGACGCCCGCGCCCGACTCGTTTACCTCATACAGCCTGTACACCGGGTCCAATCTCACCGGGCTGCAATATGTAACACGATTGACAGACGTTACGTGTCCGTAAAGAGTATTCCTGCAGAACGGCATTCTGCATGCTTCGCGGGGGACTTGGATGATCGGGAACAATGGGCTGTTGGCTGCGCTGCTGCTTGCGGCGTCAACCGCTGCGGGAGCAACCAGCCTGACGCCGGCGGGGACGGGGAACGGCCTGACGTGGTCGGCGCAGAACCTGATCGTCGGCACGACCTCCACCGCGACAAGCGCCGGCGGCGGCAATCCGATCTTTGCCGCATCGCAGCCGGCATACAGCGGCGTCGTCGCGCTAATCATGAACTATGGTGCTGCCGGCGTGGGTATCTGCACCGGCAGTCTGCTTGCCGACCGCAGCTCGATCCTGACTGCCGGACATTGCCTGAGCAACCGGGGCGCGCGGCCGATCTCGACCACGGCATATTTTTACGGCGGTGCCAATCCGGATACTTTCGTGCCCGGAAATCCAGCGGCCACAGCCGTCGCCATCACCAGTTTCTCGATCAATCCTGCTTACGCTGGGGCTAACCTCGACCAGAACGATATCGCCGTGCTGCGTCTCGCAACGCCCGCGCCGGCATTCGCGACGGCTTACGATCTGTACACCGGCAGCGATCTGACCGGGTTGGCGTTCAACGTCGCCGGCTACGGTGATCGCTCCAACGTCGGCGGTGCGCTTGGCTATGTCGACCCAAGCTACGGCGTGCTGCGGCAGGGCAATAACCGCTATGATTTCAGCTTCGGCGACAGCGACTTCGGCGGTTACCTCGCGAACGCGACCGACAGCAGCATCTATCTCGCCGACTTCGACAACGGCCTTGCCGCGAACGATGCCTCTTGCAAACTGGCGGCCAACTTCGGGCTGAGCGGAGCGAAATTCTGCAACACCGGCGTTGGTGCTCTCGAGGCAGGGGCCGGCCCCGGCGACTCGGGCGGACCCGGATTTGTCAACGGCCAGATAGCCTCGATCACCGAAACCGGGCTGAGCCTCGGCAAGGGCTTCGGCGACATTGACAACGTGCTTAACGGCAGTTTCGGTGAGTTCACCGCCTATGTGCCCGTCGCCAGTCAATCGGCGTGGATCAACAGCGTCGTACCCGAGCCGTCGAGCTGGGCGCTGATGATGGCGGGGTTCGGCGTCGTCGGGGCGAGTGCCCGGCGGGCTCGCCGGCGGCAGGCGGCTTAGCTGCCAACTTGTAGCTGGACTTCCAATCACAACCTCGCTGCCCCAGCGCAAGCTGGGGCCACCTTGCCGCGGAAGCGATGCTGCCCAGACATGGGCCCCAGCTTGCGCTGGGGCAGCGGTTGGGATCGTGCGCTACCTAAACCCAATCTCGTCCAAGTTGAAACGTTACCCCCGCGAAGGTCACGTCCTTACGCATCGGTGTTCGTGTATGGGCCCCCGCCTTCGCGGGGGTGACGACCGGATTTGATCGAAAGCGACTCTGGATCTTAGCGCATCACTGCTAGAGCCCAATGAGTTTATGCCGACCCACTGCCGTCATTCCCGCAAAGGCGGGAATGACGGCAGGAGGTTCAGAACAATATCAGACCCGATCTACGCCGCCAGCTTTCGCAGCACGTACTGCAAGATCCCGCCCGCGTAGAAATATTCGAGCTCCTGCTCGGTGTCGATGCGGCAGCGCGTTTCGAAGCTGCCGGCCGTGCCGTCGCCGCGGGTAAAATCGACGCTGATCGTCTGGCGCGGGCGCAGGTCCGCCATGCCGGTGATGTCGAATGTCTCGCTGCCGTCGAGGCCCAGTGTCTTGCGGTCGACGCCGGTGGCGAACTGGAGCGGCAGCACGCCCATGCCGACGAGGTTCGAGCGGTGGATGCGCTCGAAGCTCTCGGCGATGACGGCGCGAATACCGAGCAGCGTCGTGCCCTTCGCCGCCCAGTCGCGCGACGAGCCGGTGCCGTATTCCTTGCCCGCGACGATGACCAGCGGCGTGCCCTCGGCCTTGTACTTCATCGCCGCGTCGAAGATCGCCAGCTGCTCGCCGTCGGGCTGGTGCCTGGTCACGCCGCCCTCGACACCGGGAACCATTTCGTTCTTGATGCGGATGTTGGCGAAGGTGCCGCGCATCATGATCTCGTGGTTGCCGCGGCGCGCGCCGTAGCTGTTGAACTCCTGGCGGCTGACCTGATGCTGGTTGAGGTAGCGCCCGGCCGGCGAGGCTTCCTTGATCGACCCAGCGGGCGAGATATGGTCGGTGGTGATCGAGTCGCCGAAGATCGCCAGCGGGCGCGCCGCCGTGATGTCGCTGACCGCCGACGGAGTCATCGTCATGCCCTCGAAGTAGGGCGGGTTTGCCACGTACGTCGACGCCGGGTTCCATTTATAGGTCGCGCCGCCCTCGACCTTGATGCCACGCCAGCGTGCGTCGCCGAGGAAGACATTGGCATAGCGCTCGCGGAACATATCGGCGGTGACGTTCGACGACACCATGTCGTGAACTTCCTGGTTGGTCGGCCAGATGTCCTTGAGGAAGACGTTTTTGCCCTCGGGCGTCTGGCCGAGCGGGTCGGTGATCATGTCGCCGCGCATGGTGCCGGCCAGCGCGTAAGCGACGACCAGCGGCGGGCTGGCGAGGTAATTGGCGCGCACGTCGGGCGAGACGCGGCCCTCGAAGTTGCGGTTGCCCGACAGCACCGAGACTGCCACCAGATCGCCCTCGCTGATCGCGTCCGAAATCGGTTCGGGCAACGGGCCTGAGTTGCCGATGCACGTCGTGCAACCGTAGCCGACGAGATTGAAGCCGAGATAGTCGAGGTCGTCCTGCAGCTTCGAGCTGGCGAAGTAATCGGTGACGACCTTCGACCCCGGCGCGAGGCTGGTCTTGACCCACGGCTTCGACTGCAGCCCGAGCGCGCGCGCCTTGCGGGCGACCAGCCCGGCGGCGACCAGCACGTTCGGGTTCGACGTGTTGGTGCAGCTGGTGATCGCCGCGATGACGACATCGCCGTGGCCGAGGTCGTGGCTGGCGCCTGCGACCGCGACCCGCTTGTCGGCGTCAGCACCCTTCTTGTAGCCGCCGGCGAGTTCGGTCTCGAAGGCCTCGTCGGCGTTGCCCAGAAGCACGCGGTCCTGCGGGCGGCGCGGCCCGGCGAGCGACGGCTGGACGCTGGCGAGATCGAGGTGAAGCACCTCGGTGAACACCGGGTCGGGCTGCGTCGCATCGCGCCACATGCCCTGCGCCTTGGCGTAGGCCTCGACGACCTCCATCTGGTGCGGGTCGCGGCCGGTGAGCTTGAGGTAGTTGAGCGTCGCCTGATCGATCGGGAAGAAGCCGCAGGTCGCGCCGTACTCCGGGGCCATGTTGGCGATGGTGGCGCGGTCGGCGAGCGCCAACGCGTCGAGCCCGGGGCCGTAGAACTCGACGAAGCGCCCGACGACGCCGTGCGCGCGCAGCATCTGCGTGACGGTCAGCACGAGGTCGGTCGCGGTGACGCCCTCGGGCAGCACGCCGTCGAGCTTCATGCCGACGACTTCGGGGATCAGCATGCTGACGGGTTGCCCGAGCATGGCAGCCTCCGCTTCGATGCCGCCGACGCCCCAGCCGAGTACGCCCAGACCGTTGACCATCGTCGTATGGCTGTCGGTGCCCACCAGCGTGTCGGGATAAGCGACGATGCTGCCGTCGGGCGCCTGGCTGGTCCAGATCGTCTGCGCCAGATACTCGAGGTTGACCTGGTGGCAGATGCCGGTGCCGGGCGGGACGACGCGGAAGCCCTTCAGCGCCGACGAGCCCCAGCGCAGGAACTCGTAGCGCTCGATGTTGCGCGCATATTCGAGGTCCATATTGTCGTCGAGTGACGACGCGGTGCCGAACTCGTCGACCATGACGCTGTGGTCGATGACGAGGTCGACCGGGATTTGCGGATTGATCTTTGCCGGATCGCCACCAAGCTTGGTCATCGCATCGCGCATCGCGGCGAGGTCGACGACGCAGGGCACGCCGGTGAAGTCCTGCATCAGCACGCGCGCCGGGCGATAGGCGATCTCGCGGTCCGAGCGGCGATCGTGCGCCCACTGCACCATTGCCTTCAGGTCGTCATGGGTGACAGTCACGCCATCTTCGAAGCGTAGCAGGTTCTCGAACAGTACCTTCATCGAGAATGGCAGCCGCGAAATGTCGCCGAGCGCTTCGGCAGCGGCAATCAGGCTGAAATAGCTGTAGTCCTTGCCCTCGACGGTCAGCGTGCGGCGGGCGTTCAACGAATCCTGTCCGATGGCGGTCACGGTGGTTTCCTCGATGCGGGTGTCGGTGTTGCTCTAGCGCAGGAAGGGGCGGCTGGGCTAGTCGCTGCGACGTGTCATCCCGCATCAGCAGCCCGACCCTCGCATCCTATGCCTGCGACCCTGCCGCATCGCGCGGGCGGCAACACACGCAAGCCTCAAGCGCCACCCGCGACGCGTTCCAGCGCGACCGCGACCGTATCGTCCACTGCAGCGCGTTCCGGCGGCTGCGCGACAAGACGCAGGTGTTCGTCGCGCCCGACGGCGATCATTTCCGGGTCCGGCTGACGCACAGTCTCGAGGTGGCGCAGATCGCGCGGACACTGGCGCGGGCACTCGCCCTGAACGAGGACCTCACCGAGGCGATCGCGCTGGCACATGACCTCGGTCATCCGCCGTTCGGGCATTCGGGCGAGGATGCACTGGAGGCCTGCATGGCTCCGTATGGCGGCTTCGACCATAACGCGCAGACGCTGCGCGTCGTCATGGCACTGGAGCAGCGTTATCCGGCGTTCGACGGGCTTAACCTGAGCTGGGAGACGCTGGAGGGCCTGGCGAAGCACAACGGCCCGGTGCGCGCGCCGGGATGGGCGCTGGCGGAGTGTGACGCGCAAGTAGCGCTCGACCTCACCGGCTACGCCAGCCTCGAAGCGCAGGTTGCCGCAATCGCCGATGACATCGCCTACGACAACCACGATCTCGACGATGGCCTGCGCGCTGGGCTGTTCAACATCGACGACGTGCTGACGGTACCGTTCACCGCCGAGTGCTGGGCGGCCGTTACCGCGCGTTTTCCGGGAGCCGCGCCGCGACGGCTGATCCCCGAACTAATCCGCGAGCAGATCGGGCGGATGGTTGACGATCTGCTGGCCGAGACACGGGCGCGCATCGCTGCCGACGGTGTGCGATCGGCGCAGGATGTGCGCGCGGCAGGGCGGACGCTGGTGGCATTCTCACCCGCAATGGCGAGCGCCGCCGATGCGCTCAAGACGTTCCTGCGAACCCGGATGTACAGCAGCGCTGCCGTGGCGATGCTTCGCGATCCGTCACAGCTGGTGGTCGGCCGGCTGTTTGAGACCTTTCACGCTCGTCCCGAACTGCTGCCCGAACGCTGGCGCGCGACGTTGCCTGCGGCAGAACCGGAGCGGGCGCGGCATATCGGGGACTTCATCGCGGGGATGACCGACCGCTATGCGCTGCGCCAGTATGAGCGGGTGGTCGGTCCGTCGCCGTTGCTGGAGGGACTGAGCTTTTAAAGCCAGGCTGCCGCTTGCATGGTGGAGCGGCACCGCCGTATCGGCTACATCACTTCCCGACAGGACCACGCTTGACCACACTCTATCATCGCTATGCCGCGCACGTCGCCGACGCGCTTGCTACGCTTGTCGCCGCGGGCGAGCTGCCGGCCGGGCTCGACACACGGCACGTCACCGTCGAGCCGCCGCGTGATGCGAGCCACGGCGACCTGTCGACCAACGCCGCGATGGTGCTCGCCAAGCCTGCCAAGCTGCAGCCCAAGCAGATTGCGACCGGCCTTGCGCGCGAGCTGACGCAGCTGTCCGAGGTGGAAAGCGCGGACGTCGCCGGACCCGGCTTCCTGAACATCCGGCTCAAGCCCGGCGTCTGGCGCGCCGAGCTCGACGCGATCTTTGCCGCTGGCTCCGACTACGGCCGTTCGACGCTGGGGCAGGGCCGCCGCGTCAACGTCGAGTACGTCTCGGCGAACCCGACCGGGCCGATGCACATGGGGCATTGTCGGGGTGCGGTGGTTGGTGATGCGCTGGCGAGCCTGCTTGCTTATGCAGGCTTCGAGGTCACGCGCGAGTACTACATCAACGACGCCGGCGGGCAGGTCGATACGCTCGCCCGCTCGGTCCACCTGCGTTACCGTGAGGCGCTGGGCGAAACGATCGAGATACCCGAGGGGTTTTACCCCGGTGATTACCTTGTGCCGGTCGGTCAGGTATTGGCGGTCGAGTTCGGCGCGCAGTATCAGACCGCCCCCGAAACCGAC
>CAXTTR010000107.1:4167-8718 GCA_964247215.1 uncultured Sphingomonadaceae bacterium | reverse complement strand
CAGATACGGCTCGGTGAAGCCGGCCTCGATCGATTTCGAATAGCTCGAGATGCTCGCCGACAGCCGCAGCTCCTGGGCCTTGCCACGAAAGTTGCGCTGGCGGATCGACAGGCTGAGGATAAACTGCTCGAGCGACGAATAACCCGCCGAAACCTGCAGCTCGCCGGTCGGCTTTTCCTGCACATTGGCTTCGAGGATGATCTTGTCGGGGGTCGAGCCGGGCTTCTGCTCGATCTCGAGCTTGTCCTGGAAGAAGCCGAGCTGCTGCAACCGGTCCTTGGTGCGCTTGACCTTGAAGCTGTTGAACGCGTCGCCCTCGGTCAGCCGGAACTCGCGGCGGATCACCGAGTCCTTGGTCAGCGTGTTGCCGTTGATGTTGATGCGCTCGACATAGACCCGCGGGGCCTCGTTGATCGAGAAAGTGATGTTCATCTCGCGCTTGTCTTTGTCGCGATTATACTGCGGCCGCACGTCGACGAACGCGTAGCCGAGCAGCCCGGCGGTCTCGGTCAGCGTGTCGATGGTGCTCTCGGCCTTCTGCGCGTTATACCACTCGCCTTTCTTGATCCGGATCAGCGACTTGAACGTCTCGGGCTTGATATCGCGGATTTGACTTTCGAGCTCGACATCGCCGAATTTGTAGCGGACGCCTTCCTCGACGACGTAGGTGACGATGAAATCCTTGCGGTCGGGCGTCAGCTCGGCGACCGCCGAAATGACACGAAAGTCGGCGTAGCCGTTGGTCAGATAGAACTGCCGCAGTTTCTGCTGGTCGTACGCCAGCCGGTCGGGATCATAAGTATCGGCGGACGTGAACAGCCGGTACGGGCGCGCCTGCCGCGTCGCCATCGCGGCGCGCAACTGGCCGTCGCTGAACTTGGCGTTACCCAGGATGTTGATCTGGCGAACCTTCGACTTCGGGCCTTCGCTGATCTCGAACACGACATCGACGCGGTTCTGGTCGAGCTGGACGATCTTGGGTTCGATCGCCGCCGCGAACCGCCCCGAGCGGCGATAGAGTTCGAGAATACGCCCGACATCGGCGCGGGTCTTCGAGCGCGTGAAAATCTGCCGCGGCGCGAGGCGGATTTCCTCGCGGATCTTGTCTTCCTTAACGCGCTTCGCACCCTCGATGAGGATGCGGTTGATCACCGGATTTTCCTTGACGGTAACGACCAGCGCGCCGCCGACATCCTGTATCGTCGCGTCCGCAAACAGCTCGCTCGCGTACAGCGCCTTGAGCGCCTTGTCCTCGCTCTCGCGGTCGTACTTGTCGCCGACGTTGAGCTCGATGTACGAGCGCACCGTCTCGGGTTCGAGCCGCTCGGTACCCTTGATGGTGATCGCGCGCACAATCCCGCTCGTCGTCGCCGACGGCGTCGCCGCGGGGGTGTCGGGCCCAGCTGGTACGGCCTGAGCGCGCGATGCCGCATCCGCCGCCGCGCCGCTCGCCTCGGGCGGCGGCGCGAGTTGCGCCAGCACCGGCCCCGCGCCAAGCGGTCCGGCGAGCATAGTACCGACCAGCAGCATACGCAGCGCTTGCCGCTGATGCCGCCGTGCCGGCACTTTAATTTGACTCACGCGTAACCCGCCCTTCACTGCCGCCCAATGTCTTCGCTCGACAGCCTGCCCGCCCAGGCTTCAACCGTCCCGCTCTTCGTTCAACCCAACCTCAACCAAACAGTCCCGACAACTGCTTCCACACCCCCGCCGACGCCAGATCGTTCCAGGTCAGGAACAGCATCAACGACACCAGTGCCGTGAAACCCGAGGCAAAGGCCCATTCCTGCAACTTCGGGGCCAGTGGTCGTCGGGCGGCTGCTTCGATCGCGTAGAGGAACAAATGCCCGCCGTCCAGCACTGGCACGGGCAACAGGTTGACCATGCCGATGTTGATCGAGATCAGCGCCATGAACTCGATCAGGCTGACCCAGCCCAATGTCGCCTGCTGACCGGCGAACTTGGCGATCGAAACTGGCCCGCCCATCTCGCTGACCGGACGCCGCCCGGAGATAACCTGACCGATGCCGTCGATCATCGTGCCCGTCAGCAGCCATACTTCGCGCACCGCATATCCGGCTGCATCGACCGGCGGACACGGGGCGAGCGCCCGCCCGGTGCTGGCGACGCCGAGCTGGCCGCGCGTATAATGATTGCCGAAGCGATCGGCCTCGGAGATCAGCTTGGGCAGCACATGCAAGTCGAGTTGTTGGCCATGCCGTTCGACGCGCGTGTCGATCGGCGTGCCGGTGTTGGTCGTGACGATCCGCATGACGTCCTCGAAACGCCCGATGTGGTGACCATCGAGCTCAACGATACGATCGCCCGGTTGCAACCCGGCGGTTGCCGCGGGTGAGCCGGGTAGCACATGGTCGACGACCGCCGGCGTGAACGAATAACCGTAAATCGCAAAGAACAGCGTGAACACGATGATCGCAAACAGGAAATTGGTCAGCGGTCCGGCAACGATGATCAACGCGCGCTGCCATACCGGCTTGAACTGGAACATCGCGGCGCGCTCGGCAGGGGTCGCCGCCGCGAGTGCCGCCGCGGCCTCGGGCGATGGCTGGCTCGCGGCGTTCATGTCGCCAGCGAACTTTACATAACCGCCGAGCGGTAATAGCGACAGCTTCCAGCGGGTACCACGACGGTCGTTCCAGCCGAACAACTCCCGGCCGAACCCGATCGAGAAAACGTCGGCCTTGACCCCAAACACCCGTCCTATCGCGTAATGGCCGAACTCGTGAACGAAGACGAGCACGCCGATGACGACGGCAAACATCGCCAGCGTGTACGGCAGACTAGGATGCGGCAGCGCCGGTAGCATCATCTGACCCTAGCGGTGGTAAATGAACCCGCGGTTGACCGTGCGGCCTGATCGACGGCGATAATCGCCTCGAGCGAATGCATCGGCGCGGCTGCGATCCGCTCCAGTGTATCGGCAACGATCGCGGCGATATCGAGAAAGCCGATCCGCCCCGCAAGGAAGGCGGCGACCGCGACCTCGTTCGCGGCGTTGAGCACTGCGGGAGCCGAGCCGCCCTCGCGCAGTGCCGCCCACGCCAGCGCCAGCGCCGGAAAACGCTCGAAGTCGGGAGCCTCGAAGTCAAGCCGGGCGATGGCGGCGAGATCGAGCCGCGCGCACGGCGTCGGCATGCGCTCGGGATAGGCCAGGGTATAGGCGATCGGGATGCGCATGTCGGGCGTGCCGAGCTGCGCCAGCATCGAGCCGTCGATATATTCGACGAGGCTGTGCACCACCGACTGCGGGTGGACGAGCACTTCGAGCTGGTCGGCGGTGACCGGGAACAAATGATGCGCCTCGATCAGCTCGAGGCCCTTGTTCATCAGCGTCGCCGAATCGACCGAAATCTTGGCGCCCATCGACCACACCGGATGATTGCACGCCTGCGCCGGCGTCGCGTCGCGCATCTGCGCGTGGCTGTGCTGGCGGAACGGCCCGCCGCTGGCAGTCAGGATGACGCGCGCGACACGCTCGGGACGGATGTGATCAAAGACCTGAAAGATCGCGTTATGCTCGGAGTCGACCGGCAGCAATCGTGCGCCCGTCTGCGCGGCGCGGGCGAGCACGAGGTCGCCGGCACAGACCAGCGTTTCCTTGTTGGCGATCGCCACCGTCGCGCCGCGATCGACCGCGGCGAGCGTCGGCGGCAGCCCCGCCGAGCCGACGATCGCCGCCATGACGATATCGGCGGGCCACTGCGCCGCCTCGACCAGCGCCTCGGGGCCAGCGGCTGCAGCAATGCCGGACCCGGCGAGCGCATCCTTGAGTACGGCGTAGGCAGACGGATCGGCGACAACGGCGAGGTCGGCATTCAGCGCGCGGGCCTGCGCGGCCAAGGCGACCGCGTCGGAATTAGCGGTGAGCGCGTGCACCTTCCACGCCTCGGGCGCGCGCGCGATCAGGTCGAGTGTCGACTGCCCGACAGAGCCGGTCGCGCCGAGCACGGTGATGCCGCGACGGATCATGCGCCGACGCCATGCCAGGCGACAAAGAGCGCCGCCGCTATGCTGACCGGAACCAGTCCATCGAGCCGGTCGAGCACGCCGCCGTGGCCGGGCAGCAGCGTGCCCGAGTTCTTGACGCCCGCGCGGCGTTTAAGCCAGCTCTCGAATAAGTCGCCGAGCACCGCCAGCACGGCGAGCGCCGCGCCGATGATCACCAGCAACAGCCGTATTGCAGCGATTGCCGTCGTCGAGGTCAGCGCCCCCGCCAGTAGCGGCGCGACGATTGCCGCCGCGAGCACCGCGCCGCCGACACCGGCCCACGTCTTGTTCGGGCTAATTGCCGGGGCGAACTTGGCACCGCCAATCGCGCGCCCGGCGAAGTATGCGGCGATGTCCGCTGTCCAGACGATCGCCAACGTCCACAACGTCAGCGCGATGCCGAGCGGTAGCGCGCGCAGCCACAGCAGCGCGATTGCGGGCAGCCCGCAGTACAACACGCCGCTCGCCATCCAGAAGGCGCGCTTGCGGTCGTACGCGCGCGTGAACAGCCCGAGCAGCCCTGCCCCTGCAGCGAGGGTCAGC
>CAXTTR010000107.1:0-4157 GCA_964247215.1 uncultured Sphingomonadaceae bacterium | reverse complement strand
GATGACGGCGCCATGCCGGCGCGCCGCGGCCGACACCGCCTGCGTCACCGGCCCGGTCGTCGTCAGCGCGATCACGCCCGCCAGTAACGCCAGTCCCGCCAGCCGCAGTCCACGCGCAATCCCATGCATGACGCACCATTCGGCGAACATCAGCAGCACCGCAGCCGCGACCAGCGCCGTGAAGATCAGTCCGCCAGCGTACACCGCGCCGAGCGCCACCGCGATCAGCACGACACCGACGACGGTCCGCGTCAGCAGTCCCGATGGCGCAGCCGCAACCACCTCAGAGCCCGCCATAGCGCCGCTCGCGTTCGCCGAACTCGGTCACCGCGCTGGCCAGCGACTTCGCGTCGAAGTCGGGCCACAGCTGTTCGGTGAACACCAGTTCGGCATAGGCCGCCTGCCACAGCAGAAAGTTCGACAGCCGCCGCTCGCCCGAGGTGCGGATGACGAGGTCGGGCGGCGGCAGGTCGCCGGTGTCGAGGCTGGCCGTCAGCAGCTCGGCATCGATCGCCGATGCCTCGAGGCTGCCGTCGCGCACCGCGCACGCCAGCCGCCGCGTCGCGCGGACAATCTCGTCCTGTGCGCCGTAATTGAGCGCGATCACCAGCGTCATCCGCACGTTGCCTGCGGTCAGGGTCTCGGCGTGGTCGAGCAGCCCGGCCAGCTCGGGGCGCATCGTCCGGTACTCGCCGATGAAGCGCACCCGGATGCCGTTGGCGTGCAGCTCGGCGATCTCGGTGCGGAGATAGTGGCGCAGCAATCCCATCAGGTCGTTGACTTCGTCAACCGGACGCCGCCAGTTCTCCGACGAGAAGGCGTACAATGTCAGCACCTCGATACCGAGATCGGGGGCCGCCTCGACCGCGCGCCGCACTGCCTCGATGCCCTTGCGATGCCCGGCGATGCGCGGCAGGTGGCGCGCCTTCGCCCAGCGGCCGTTGCCGTCCATGATGATCGCGACGTGGCGCGGCACTTTGTTCGCAGCCACCGGCGAGGGCGCGCTGCCGAACTGCTGCGAGGCAGCGCGCGAACTCACTTGCCGAGGATTTCCTTCTCCTTGGCGGCGGACGTCGCGTCGATTTCGCCGATCGTCTTGTCGGTGACTTTCTGCACCTCGGTCTCGAAGCGCTTCTGCTCGTCCTGGCTGATGTCGCCCTTCTTTTCGGCGGCCTTGAGCACTTCCATGCCGTCGCGGCGGACGTTGCGTACCGCAATCTTGGCCTTCTCCGAATATTGCGAGGCGAGCTTGGCGAGTTCCTTGCGGCGGTCCTCGGTCAGGTCGGGGATCGGCAACCGCAGCGTCTGGCCGTCGGTGATCGGGTTCAGCCCCAGTCCCGCCGAGCGTATCGCCTTCTCGACCATTTGGACGTTCGACTTGTCCCAGACCTGCACCGACAGCATGCGCGATTCGGGTACGGTGACGGTGGCGACCTGGCTTAGCGCCATATTCGAGCCGTAGACCTCGACCGTCACCCGGTCGAGCAGCGACGTCGAGGCCCGCCCGGTTCGCAAGCCGCCGAGGTCGGCCTGCAGCGCCGCGACGGCGCTCGTCATGCGCCGGTCGATATCGGCCTTGAACGGGGGAAATTCGAAAAGCGCCATAGTCTATTCCTCGTTGGCGACCGTCGTCGAGACACCCTCGCCCGCCAGCACCCGCGCCAGATTGCCAGTCTCGCGAATATTGAAGACAACGATCGGAATCGAATTATCGCGGCACAGCGCGACCGCACTCGCATCCATGACCTTCAGATCATCGGCCAACACCTTGCCGAAGCTCAGCGTCTCGTAACGTTTGGCAGTCGGCACCAGCTTGGGGTCGGCATCGTAAACGCCGTCGACGCTGGTGCCCTTGAACAGCGCGTCGCAGCTCATCTCGGCCGCCCGCAGCGCCGCGGCGGTATCGGTGGTGAAAAAGGGGTTGCCAGTACCCGCGGCAAAGATCACCACGCGGCCTTTCTCGATGTGACGCTCGGCCCGCCTGCGAATATACGGCTCGCAGACGCTCGCCATCGGAATCGCCGACTGGACACGCGTGTCGACCCCGGCGTTTTCGAGCGCGTTCTGCACCGCGAGCGCGTTCATGACCGTCGCCAGCATGCCCATATAGTCGGCGCTGGCGCGGTCGAAGCCCCTCGCCGCCGCTGCGAGCCCGCGGAAGATGTTGCCGCCGCCGACGACGAGGCACAGCTCGAATCCGGCGTCGCGCGCCGTCTTGACCTCGGCGGCGATGCGCGCGGTTTCGAGCGGGTCGATGCCGTACTGGCCCGACCCGAGCAGCGCCTCGCCCGAAAGCTTGAGCAGGATGCGTTTGAACGCGCGCCGAGCCATGTTCGCCGTCAAACCTCCACCTGCGCGCGCACCTTACGGATGAGCCCGGCTGCTGCCAACCCTAGGCCGGGAACACCGCCCTGCCCCAACCTTGCTTAAGCTCAGCTGACTCCAGCGGCAGCGGCGACTTCGGCGGCGAAGTCGGTGGTGCCGCGGTCGATGCCTTCGCCGAGCTGGAAGCGTACGAACTCGGTGATTGCGATCGGCGTTCCAGCTGCCTTGGCGGCCTGCGCGACGACATCGCCGACCTTGGTCTTCTGATCGACGACGAACACCTGCGTCAGCAGCGCGTTCTCCTGCCGGTATTTGCGGACCGAGCCCTCGATCATCTTGTCGACGATCTCGGCAGGCTTGCCCGACGCCGCCGCCTTCTCGCGCGCAATCGCGCGTTCGCGCTCGACAACGGCGGGATCGAGGCCGTTCTCGTCAAGCGCCAGCGGGTTCGCCGCGGCGATGTGCATGGCGATCTGCCTGCCGAGCGGCTCGAGCACCGACGCCGGCGCGGCCGACTGCAGTCCGACGAGCACGCCGATCTTGCCCATGCCGGGGCTTGCCGCGTTGTGGACGTACGACACCACGAGCCCCTCGTTCACCGACACGACCCTGGCGCGGCGCAGCGCCTGGTTTTCGCCGATCGTTGCGATATTGTGGTTGAGTACGTCGCGCACGCTCATGCCGTCGCGCTCGGGATACATCGCATCGTGAAGCAGCGCGACGTCGTCGCCGTGCGTCGCGGCGAGCCCGGTGACGGTGCGGACGAAGCTTTGGAACTGGTCGTTCTTGGCGACGAAGTCGGTCTCGGAGTTGACCTCGACCGCGGCACCCTTGCCGTCGGCGACAGTGACGCCGATCAGGCCCTCGGCAGCGGTGCGCCCGGCCTTCTTCGCGGCGGCGGCGAGCCCCTTGGTGCGAAGCCAGTCGACTGCGGCTTCCATGTCGGCACCCGTCTCGGCGAGCGCTTTCTTGCAGTCCATCATGCCCGCGCCGGTGCGCTCGCGCAGATCCTTGACCATGGTCGCAGTGATTTCGGCCATGTACGGGCTCCTTCTAAGCCCTCCCCCGCGCTTACGGGAGAGGGCTGGGTGAGGGTCTTGCTTACTTTCACATGCGCTAAGAAGCAGGGAAGTAGGCAGCAAGGAAACAAGACCCTCACCCAACCCCCTCCCGCAAGCGCGGGAGAGGGTTGGCAAGGGCGTCAGATGTTAAGCGTCGACCGCCGTTGCTTCCGGCTCGGTCTTCATCTCGTCGACGGCTTCGGCCATCGTCGTCACCGGCGCGGCTTCGATAACCGGCTCGGCGAGTGCGACCTCGACCGGCGGCTCGACCATCGCGCCGAGGTCGATGCCCTGGTTTGCCTGGCGGCCCTGGCGAGCGTCGATGACCGTGTCGGCGATCGCGTTGCAATAAAGCAGGATCGCGCGCGAGGCGTCGTCGTTACCGGGCACCGGGAAGGCGATGCCGCTCGGGTCGGTGTTGGTGTCGAGGATCGCGATTACCGGAATGCCGAGCGTGTTGGCCTCCTTGATCGCGAGCTCTTCCTTGTTGACGTCGATGACGAAGATGATGTCGGGCAGCCCGCCCATGTCGCGGATGCCGCCCAATGACAGCTCGAACTTGTCGCGCTCGCGGGTCAGCTTGAGCACTTCCTTCTTGGTCAGCCCGGCGGTGTCGCCCGACAGCTGCTCCTCAAGCTGCTTGAAGCGCTTGATCGAGCCGCTGATCGTCTTCCAGTTGGTCAGCATGCCGCCGAGCCAGCGGTGGTTGACATAATATTGTCCCGAGCGCCGCGCCGCCTCCGCAAGCGGGTCCTGTGCCTGGCGCTTGGT
>CAXTTR010000106.1:5033-8746 GCA_964247215.1 uncultured Sphingomonadaceae bacterium | reverse complement strand
GAGTGCGTCCTTGGCTAGATGAAACTCACGCGCGATCGCGGGAGCCGCGAAGGTAATTGAGAATACATCGAAGCCGTCGAGCGCGCAGAGCACGACGATGATCCCCAACGCGCGCATCTGAAAGCTGGTCATCGGACCCGCCAGCAGCGCCGCACGAAAGTCGCCAGCGCTACTCGGAGCTTCGGCGTTCAAGATGGCAGTCCTAGCTGGGTGCGCGCGGCGGCGTTCGCGGATTGCATGCGGACGAACGCTGGCAGCGTTGCCGCAAGCCGGGCCGCCAAGCCTTCGAGCCGAGCGTAAGGCGCGGTGTCAAAGTCGGCATTCCGGGCGACGGTGAACGCCCAGTTGAGGTAGACATCGACGATCGATAACGTTCCGAGCCACCAGCCGCGCTCGGCCAAGCGACGCTCGGCCATCGCGAACGACTTCGCCGCCAGCAGTCGCGACCGCTCGCGCACCGGCTCGCCGTCGCCGGTCGTCAGCCGCGCCGGGTTGGCCAGGCCGCGGACCTGCGGATGCAGCGTCGCGCCGCAGAACGACAGGCCGCCGACCGCCTCGGCATGCGCCAGCGGCGACGGGTCGGGCGGGAAGATATCAGCATCGGGACGCAACGCTGCAATGTAGGTCAGGATCGCCGCATTCTCGGTCACGCTTACACCGTCGACCGTCAGTAACGGCACCTTTCCCAACGGCGAGATCGCCATATAGGCCGGATCCGACTGGCCGTTGGTCGTGAGGTCGACGAGTTCGACGCGGTAAGCGAGCTGCGCCATCTCGAGTGCGCACAGCGAGACCTGCGAGCAGGCATTTGGAAAATGGTAAAGGACAAGCACCGGATCGGTCATTCAGCTCGTCCCCAATTGACTGTTACCAGTGCACGCAGGTTGTCGCCTGCTCCGGTTATACGTGCCGTTAAACCTCGGTCTAGCGCAGCCCGATGTCGTCGACACCGCGCGGCCCGCTGGCAGGGCGCGCTTTCAGCGACGCCTCGTCTTCGCCAGCAAGCAGCCGTGCGCGTAGCTCCTCCGGGTCGAAATTGACACCGATCGGATTGACCGCGAAGGCGTCAGTGAAGAAAAACTTGCCAGCTTCCTCGACGGTGTCGAAGTTATCGACCTGGCACTCGATCTGGTTGCCGTCGGGATCAGCATAATACAGCGACGTCGTCGGACCGTGGTTGATCGGTAGCACCGGCACGATGCCGACGTCACGCAGCCGGGCGTAATTATCGAGCAGGTCGGTCAGCGAGTCGTAAGTGAACGCGACGTGGTGGACGCCAGCGACACCGTCGGCCTGCTCGGCAAGGCCCGGAATGTTGATAAACGCGATGCGATGATGCTCATCGTCGTAGGCGAGGAAGGCTATACCGGCATCCTTATAGGCCAGCGTGCCATTGAGTACGAAGGTGTACCAGTCAATTAGCTCCTCGAACCGCGATGTTCGCAGTACGACATGGGCAAGCCGCGAGGGCGACACCATCGTCGACGGACCGAATACCGGCTTGGCGTGCGCCGGTGTTGCAAGTGCAGTGGCCATCACAGTCTCCCCATCTTCGTCCAGTGGCACTTTACGCCGACTGGTGACCCGAGCACGATAGCAGAATGGCGCGCACGATACCCGCCTGTCATCAGTAACGATGCTCTATTGAAGGGTCTCACAAGCCGACGTGTGGCGTCAACCATAATTGTTACGATAATATACGATACATCACTTGATCGACAGAGCCCGTCTTGCTAGCAGCGTTACAGATAGCCAGCGGAGACTGGTCCAGATGCTAACAAGCGTTCAGGGGAGATCATGTTCATGCACAAGTTTCTAATGACGACGGCGGCTATCGCTTGTGTTGCGCCGATGGCCTACAGCACACCAGCGACGGCGCAGGATCGGTCCGCACAGCCTCCTGTCGCATCTGGCGAGGCGACCGCCGTGCCGTCGGGGCCAAGCGAGCGCAGCTCCTCGGACGTCAGCCCGACTTCGCAAACACAAAGTTCGGCGGGTCTCAATGACATTGTCGTGACCGCGCAGCGCAAATCGGAAAGTGCGCAGCGCGCCGCAATCGCGATCGACGTCGTCGGCGGGGCCGATCTGGTGGGCGCGGGCATTACCCAAGCGGCCCGGCTCGGCGCGCTCGTCCCCGCCTTGACGATCGAGACCGTTGGGCCGTCGACCGCGCTGTTTATCCGCGGTGTCGGCAACTTCTCGGTGTCGGTGACCAGCGATCCGTCGGTCGCCTTCAACTACGACGGCGTCTACATCGGGCGCCATACGGCGACAACGGGAACGTTCTTCGACCTCGACCGGATCGAGGTGCTGAAAGGGCCCCAAGGCACGCTCTATGGTCGGAACGCGACCGCGGGCGCGATCAATATCTTGCCGACGCAACCCAAACTCGGCCAGCTGACCGGCTACGGCACCATATCCTATGGCAATTACAACGCGCTCGTCGGCGAGGGAGCGATCAATTTGCCGCTCGGCCAGAACGGGGCGCTTCGCATCTCGGGTACCGTTACCGACCGCAGCGGCTACATGTCCGACGGCACCTCGGACGACAAGACCAACGCCGTTCGCGTTCAGGTCAAGAGCCAGCTGATGCCGTCGCTGACCGCTCGGCTCAGCTTCGATTATTCGCATAACGGCGGCCTCGGACAGGGAATTACTTACCTGAACACCTACGGCTTCGATGCTGCGACCCGGCAGTTCGTAGTGACGCCTACTGGCATCCCACGCTCCGACGGCAACCTGTCAGCGGCATCGCAAGCGTTCTGGACGGGGCGGTTTACTCGCGTTGCTGGACGCAAATACGATCCGTTCCCAAAGCTTTACCAGAACGATAACTTCTACGGATCAAATGCCGACATCGAATACGACACGGGTGCCGGCGTCCTGACGGTCATTCCGGCAGTACGCTGGGACCAGCTGCGCAATCTGAATCCCGGCGGCGGCTTCCCGATCGCCAACGACCAGAAAGATTTCCAGTACAGCGTCGAGACGCGCTTTGCCGGCAAGATCAGCCTGTTTGACTACACGCTGGGCTTTTTCTACTATAACGAGGAGGTAAGGCTCAGGTCGGGCGCGGTTACGGGCGGTACCACCGCCAACTTTGCAAATCCCACCAACATCAACACCGACAGCTACGCCCCATTCGCGCGCGTGACGGCTAATCTGACCGAGCGGCTCCGGCTGGTTGGTGGGGTGCGCTACACCCATGACAGCAAACAGATCAATGCGCTTAACACGTCGATCAATGTTGCCTGCGCGCTGGCGGCGTGTCCGACTGCAATCCTGCCGACCACCGTGCCGTATCCAGGCTTGCTGCCGTTTCCGATTCCAGCCAACGGGGGCCCGCCGGTGCCGGCCGGTCCAGCCGGTGAAATCGTTATCCGCGGCACCGACACCCTGTTCAACAATTCGCTCAGCACTGGAAAGGTGACCTACCGCGGCGCCGCTGAGTTCGACCTCGCGCCGAAGTCGCTGCTCTATGCCAGCGTCGAGACCGGCTTCCGTTCGGGCGGCTTCAACACCGCGGTTGGCTTCGAGGTGTTCCAGCCCGAATACATCACCGCCTACACGATCGGCTCAAAGAACCGGCTGTTCGACAACCGTGTGCAGCTGAATGTCGAAGGCTTCTATTGGAAATATTCGAACCAGCAGGTGGCGCACGCTACGGCCGACCTTCTCGGCCATCCGGGCAGCATAACCCAGAACATCGGCAG
>CAXTTR010000106.1:0-4933 GCA_964247215.1 uncultured Sphingomonadaceae bacterium | reverse complement strand
GCCGAGCAGACCGTGCCGCTTGGCGATTACAAGCTCGTGGTCGGGGCCGATACGCAGTACAAAACCAGCCGCTACACTTATTTCGATTATCAGCCCGAGCAGCTGCAGCGTGCCAGCTGGACGACCAACGCGCAGGTCTCGTTCGGTCCTGCCAGCGACCGCTGGTCGATCTCGGCGTACATCCGCAATATCGAGAATGACCGGTTGCTGGTCGCGCCGATCGCTTTCCTCGGACTGAACTCCGCTTACACGACAGCGCCGCGTACCTACGGGGCCCGTGTCGGCTTCAAATTCTGAAGGAATGGCTTGAGCTTAGCAGGATATGAGAATGACAATAATGACCAGCTTGCATAGGATTGCCCGGCTAAGGCGGGTGCTCGTGCTGGCGTTGGCGGCCACCGCGCTGCCCGTGGGAGCGCAAGAGCCGCCGAAGCCGCTCAAGCTGACCGTGCATGCGCTCAAGCACGGGGCCTATTGGGTCGAGGGTGGCACGTCGAACACCGGTTTCATTGTCGGCGACACCGGGGTGATCATCTACGACGCGCAGATGAAGCCGGAGGCGGTGGCGCAGGAACTCGCCGCCATCAAGACGATCACGCCGAAGCCGATCGACCAGATCATTGCCAGCCACGGCGACCCCGACCATGTCGGCGGGCTGTCGTTCTACCCGGCCGGCAAGCCGATCATTATGCACGAGAACACCCGCAGCAAGATCACCGCGTCAGCCGCGGATACCGGCGGCGGGCCGGTCTACGGCGCAATCTACAAGAAGCTGCTCGACTTGCCGATTCGTACCGTCTCGAGCACCGAGACCGACACGATCGACGGCGTCAAGCTCGTGCTGATGTATGTCGGACCAGCGCACACCAGCGGCGATTTGATCGTCTATGTGCCAGCGTCGAAGGTCGTCTATGGTGGTGACATCGTGCTGACCAACAACGGGCGTTTCCCGATCATCCATCTGACCGGATCATCGCTTGGTTGGGTCGCCGCGATGAAGGCCATCCTGGCGCTCGACGCCGATATTATCATTCCGGGTCATGGCCCGGTCGAGACGAAGGCGCAGTTGACCGAGCGGGTGCGTGATGTCGAGGAGCGTCGCACCGCAATCAAGGCGATGGTGGCCGCCAACAAGACGCTGCCCGAGATCGAAGCGGCACTGCCCGATCCTGGGGCGAACCCGCGCTTCCTGAGTTTCACGCACGTGGTCTATAACGAACTGACCACCGGCTATCCGCAGCAGACCCCGCCGTGGTTCGACCTCGTCAAGAAATAGCGGCGAGCAGCGCCTTGGCTTACGATGATGTTGCCGTTACAGCCCGATCGGCTCTGTTAGGAGACCAGCCTTGAAGATCATTCCTGCCGCCATCGTCCTCGCAACCGCCTTCGCCGCACTCCCCGCCGGCGGCCAGATGGCGACTCCGGGAGCACCCGACCTCGCCCGGGTTACTGCCGGGACCTACGCCGCCGATCCGCGCCACACGCAGATCGCCTGGAGCATCAATCACCTCGGCTTCAGCGTCTATGACGGCCTGTTCGGCGGCGCGACTGGCATGATGGTGATCGATCCAGCGAAGCCCGGGGCGACGACCGTCAACATCGAGATCCCGATCGCCGGATTGGTCACGACCGTCCCGGCGCTCAACGACAAGCTGAAGTCAGCCGACTATTTCGACGCCGCCAAATTCCCGACCGCGACCTTCAAGTCGACCACCATAACTGCCAGCGGCAGTCACGCGACGATAGCCGGAATGCTGACGCTGCACGGCGTCACCAAAGCCGTTACGCTCAATGCCAACTTTATCGGCGCGGGCACCAGCCCATTGTCGAAAAAAGCGACGGTGGGCTTTACCGCGACAACATCGGTCAAGCGGTCGGACTTCGGCATGACGTCGCTGCTGCCGGCACTCGGCGACAACGTCGACCTGAAAGTCAACGCCGCTTTCGAACGCGCCAGCTAGTGGGCGACGGCTCGTGGCACGCGCGCTGACCCTGTCGGCCGCCGTCGCCGCCGAGCCGCGGGCAGCGCGCTATTCAAGCGTCGCGATCGCCTTCCACTGGGCGATTGCGGTGCTGCTGCTCGCCCAGGTCGCGCTCGGCTTGCGGATGGGCGCGCTACACGGCTCGGCGCGGTTCGCGGTGTTCCAGCTGCACAAGTCGGTCGGCATCACGATCCTGCTGCTCGTCGTGCTGCGGCTGGCATGGCGGCTATACCAGCATCCGCCAGCCGCTATCGGGCGCGGCTGGGAGAAGACGCTCGCCACTGCAGTCCATCCACTGTTCTACCTGCTGCTATTCGCGCTACCGGTGAGCGGCTGGATCATTATCTCGACCAGCCGGATCATGGTGCCGACGCTGCTTTACGGCGTGCTGCCGTGGCCGCACTTCCCCGGCACCGGCGCGCTGGCAATGTCGGCGCGCGAAGCATGGAACGATGCCGCGACATTCACTCACAATAATCTTGTCCTGCTGCTCTACGGCCTGTTCGCGCTGCATGTCGCGGGCGCACTGAAGCATCAACTCATCGACGGTGACCGCACTATTGCACGGATGTTCCCTGGCGTGCGGCCCGGCGCATGGGCTGACCCGCGGCTGCTGCTCATTGTGCTCGTGGCGGGGTCGGCAGTTGCGCTGGGGTACTGGCTACCGCTCGGTTCGGTCGCAAAGCCAACAATATCGTTGTCGCCGGTGATAAGCGCAGCTTCGGTTTCATCGACGCCAAGACCAGTCCCATCGACGACTTCGCTTCCTGTAGCAAATCCGGCCATCTTACCTGTTCCGGCGATCACGGCGGCAGCGCTGGCGTCGCCTGCTGCCGTCCCCGACGGCGACGCTGCGCCGACAGCTCCGGCCGCCGTACCAGGCTGGGCGATCCTGCCGGGATCGACCTTACACTGGCGGACGACATGGTCGGGCGATACCATCGACGGCGGCTTCAAGCGCTTCGACGGCGACATTGTCTTCGACCCCGAGCAGCTCGGGAGGTCGCACGTCACAATCCGCGTCGATACGGCTTCGGTGTTCAGCGGCGATGCGCAGCGTGACTCGACGCTGACCACCGCCGACTGGTTCGCCACCGGGAGCAACCCGAGCGCGACGTTCACCGCAACCCGCTTTCGCCGCATCGCTGCCGGCCGCTTCATTGCCGCTGGAACGTTGACGATGAAAGGCGCGACCCTTCCCGTTCCGGTGAGCTTTGCCCTGACGATCAAGGACGACACGGCGACGATGCACGGTGCCGCCACGATCGATCGCACGGCGTTCAAGATCGGCGAGGGTGAATTCTCCGCGACGACCGATATTCCAGCCGGGGTGACGCTCGACATCGCCGTTACGGCGAAGCGCCAGTGAGGTCTGGCCCGGTTGGAGATTTGCATCGCCGAAGTGCGGTGGGAAAGGATGACCATGACTGACCCAGCTAGCACGTCGTCGCAGCCAAGTTCGGCGCTGCGGATCAGCGAGACGATCCTGAAAACCGGACAGATAGACGTGATGAGGCCGTGGTACACGACCGTCCTCGGTGTCGCGCCATTTTTTGAACACGCGCCGCCGCCGGGCACCAAGCCGCTCGACCTTGGCGGCCAGACCCGCGCCTCGGACCTGCGGATGTGCTTCTTTAGGCTGTCGCTCGATTACCCCTATGTCCAGTCGATCGGGCTGTTCGAGGAGCCGGGCACTGGGCTGGCTGTCAGCAAAGGCGTCGCTGGCCTGCATCATATGCAGCTGATGACCGCCAGCGTGGACGCGCTGTGCGACAAGTACGAAGCACTACGCGCGCAGGGCATGCTACCGCATCGCAGCACCGACCACGGCCCGTTCACCAGCTTCTACTACCGCGACCCCGATGGCAACAACGTCGAGATCACCGCGCAGAATTACCCGTCAATGGCGGCAATGATCGAATTTATGGCATCCGACGCGTTCAAGGCCAACCCGTCGGGAACCGAGATCGACGACCCCGAAGCCTTTGTCGCGGCGCGGCGACAGATGACGCACGCGTGACCAGCACGCCGGTCAGCGGCCTAGCCGTAAGCCGGGTCGGCGGGATGTCCGGCAACGCCGTCGAGCCACGCGCGGCCGCGGCGGTACAGGGCGTCGACCTCGGCCCCCATCCGCCCCGGCATGTCGGTCTTGACCGTCATCCCGGCGACGGTCTGCAAGTAGGCAAGGTGCCGGTAACCGACCGGAAAACGTTCGAGTATCGCCGGATCAAGCGTCAGCGCCGCCCCCGGCGTGACGCTATCCATCCGGTCGCGCTCGTAGATCGGCTGGCGCAGGACAATGCCCCAGCGCTCGTTGCGGCGTTCAAAGAAGTCGTAGAAGCGTCCTTCACAGGTCACGTCGACAACCACGTCATGCACCGATGCGCGCTGGCCGATCGTCATCTTGGTCTGCGCGACGGCACGGTTTTCCGCCAGATCGATCGTCATGCCGCCGAGGAAATGCTCGACGTCGACGCCGCGCGCCCATGCGGCCCGCGACGCGGCGACGAAATCGGCCCCGCTCGATTGTTGCCACGTCGCCGACATCACCGCATCGTCATGCCACAAAGTCAGCAGCTTGTCCCACTGACCGCTGTCGCGCCACACCGCCCAGCTTTCGACCATGTCGCGGATCGTGGCGCGGTCAGCAGCAGTGTCGGTCATCGTGCAGGTCTCCGGTCGGCGGGTGATCGGGCATGACCCTAGCAAGCTCGCATCGTCGCGCGCAAACCGTATATAATCGGCAGTTGGCCGTTCGGGAGTTCGTATGACCGACCTAGCCCCGCCACGTTTGATCGCGACCGAGGAAGCATTCGCGCCGGTCGAGTATATAGACGAGTTCCTCAAGCTGACCAAGTCGGTCGACACGGCGGCGTCGCGATACCTCGCGATCTATTATCAGAAACCGCAGATGGTTCGCGAGTTGACCGACCTCGACTACCGGCTCGAGG
>CAXTTR010000105.1:0-8857 GCA_964247215.1 uncultured Sphingomonadaceae bacterium | reverse complement strand
AGATGGAGCACCGGCTGGTCGCGAAGCTTGCGGGCACGGTCAGCGGGGTCCACGTTTCCGAAGGGGATCAGGTCGCGGACGGGAGCTTGCTAGTAGAAATCGAGGCGGCTAGCGCGTGAGCCGCGCCTGCCGCTCATCCCAGCCCGTTTAGTGGTAAGGACTGCAGCACTAACCTCTACCCGCTGCCCCAGCGCAAGCTGGGGCCCACTGCTGGCGTAAGGCGCGCTCCACGCCGGAAAATGGGCCTCAGCTTGCGCTGGGGCAGCGGGTTATACTCAGGTCGACATATCACAACGACGCCGCTTCTGTAATCGCCTGCCCGCAGTCCGCGACCTCGCGTCGCTAACGGAACATATCGGACGCTGAACGACTAAGCCGCGATGGATATCGCCCTGCCCGCCACGACCGTCGCCCGTCCGCCCAAACTCGCTCCGCTTCGCATCCACATCACGCACCTGTGGCGGCACCGCCGGCTGTGCAATCTCAGCCGCCCGACCCGGTTCAACGAGCTCTTCCAGTACCGCAAACTCCACGACCGCAATCTTGCGCTCCCGGCGCTCGCCGACAAGCTGACGGTCAAGCCGTACGTCGCCGACCGCCTCGGCCCCGAGTGGGTGATCCCGACCCTGTGGTCCGGCACCGTGCTCCCCAATCCACCGCCGTGGCCGCGCGCCTTCGTCGTCAAGTCGCGGCATGGCTGCAACCAGACCGCGTTCGTGCGCAGTGCCGCCGATGACTGGGCGGCGGTGCAGCGCCGGGCGCGGCGCTGGATGGCCCGCGACTATGGCTTCTGGCTCGACGAGTGGCTGTACACCCACATCCCGCGCGGGCTGCTTGTTGAGCCGTTCGTCGGCACATCCGATACGTTACCGATCGACTATAAGCTGTTCGTTTTCCACGGCCGCGTCGAGTTCATCCAGGTCCATCTGCAGCGCGAAACGCGCCACCGCTGGATCGTCCTCGACCGCAGCTGGAGCCGCGTCTCGTCGCCGACCGCCGATCCCGATCCGCCGCGTCCGCACACCCTGTCCGCGCTGATCGCGGCGGCCGAGACGCTCGGGCGGAACTTCGATTTCGTCCGCGTCGACATGTACGAAGTCGAGCGGCGGCCGCTGTTCGGCGAGATGACCTTCTACCCGGGCTCGGGCCTGGGGCGGTTCGATCCTGTGGAGCTCGACACGCGGATGGGGTCATGCTGGCTGGGAAACGGGCGAACAGCATAAACACCTTAAAGCGACTCTTCGGCGCTCTGTAGCAGCCCCTTTTCTTATAGTGCGAGGCGTCGGTGACGCCGCCCGGTCCGGCCTTCAACACGCTCGAGCAGCGCGATCAGCAGCCAATCGTCGAACATCCGCGTCGCCCCGGTGACACGGCCGTCACGGATCACCGGGGCGGTCGCACGGCAGTCGCCGAATACCGATCGCGTGGACCATCGAGGATGACGTTATCGTCGTCGAGCACCCAGCCGGTACGATGCTGTATTTCGACTGCGGCGCTCGATCTAACGTGTTATGTCTGCTCAGTGCCAGCGGCATTCTGCACAGGCGGACGGCTGAAGTCGGACGCGCCTGGCTCGGTTCCCGGCCAACGCACCGGCGTTGTTGAAGCGAGTGCCGATGCTGTGTCGACCCATGGCGCGAGGTGGACGGTGCGCATGTCGCGTGCGCAGATCCGCCAGGTGCCGCCCTGTCGCGCATACCGATCAAGATAACGTACTGCACCGTAAACCGCGACGTCGCCGATTACGAGTTCGAGATGCGCACCAACCAAGCCTCCTGCGCAGTTTTCGCTATCAAAGGTGCACTGAACGTAATTTGGAGTGTGGACGGTTAATCCCATCGAAGCACGCGCTGTGCGAATGAAATCTATGATTGCCTCACGTCCACGGGCAGTCAGCACGCCGGAAGTGCTGAACTGGGCAGCTTCGGTGAAACAGTCACCGAGAGTAGCGAAATCGTCTCTGTCGGCAGCCAGGAAGTAGCGCACGACCAGATCGTTTATCGCCGCCCGGCTTTCGAGGCGGGCGACACGCTCCTGGAGATCAGGTGTCATGCCGCGCCTGCACCGTACCGGCAGCAAAGTGGCCGTACTGGCCGCGAAAGAACAGCATCGGTGCATCCCCGAGGCTGACATCGAACTCGAGAACCCGGCCGAGCACGATAAGATGATCGCCCGCTTCGTGCACGGCATGCACAGTGCAGTCTATCCAGGCTACGACATCATCGAGCACCGGCGAGCCGCCCGTTGATAGCCGGTGCGAAACGGCAGTGAATTTATCGTCGCCCTTCGCTGCAAAGCGCCGGCAAAGGTCGCCCTGAGTACTGGTCAGGATGTTAACGCAGAAGCGGCCGACGCGGGCGATCTTCGGCCAGCTTGTCGAGCTTCTGTCGGGGAAGAATGCAACCAGCGGCGGGTTCAAACTGACCGACGTGAACGACCCAACGACCATGCCCGAGGTTTCACCATCGACACTGCGTGCCGTAACGACGCACACACCCGTTGGATAGTGACCGAGGATGTGGCGGTAGGTTGCCGCGTCGACGTGGGGATAGCCATCGTCGATCACCGGCCGGTCCAAACGGGCTTACGCCGCTCGGCGCGCGCGGTGTCACCTTCCTGCTTGTCCTGACTTTGTGCGTATTTCTCGATCAGCTCGAAGCGCGTCGCCAGTGCGGCCTCAAGCGTGTGCCCGAGCCGGCCAAGCACGGCGACCTTTGCCGCCTGGTTAGCCAGCGGTGACGCTGCCATGATCTTGCCAGCCCATCGCTCGGCAGCGCTCCGCAAATCGGCGAACGGCACGACTTCATTGACCAGCCCGAACCGCTCGGCAGCTTCGGCATTGATCCGGTCGCCGGTCAGGATCATCGCCATGGCGACATGGTGCGGCAGCTGGCGGATGACGCGGTGAACGACGCCGCACTCGCCGACGATCCCAAGCTTCGTCTCGGGCAGGCCGAACTGCGCCGTGGTAGCGGCGACGATGATGTCCGCGCACATCGCCAGCTCGAATCCGGCACCGACGCAGAAGCCCTGGACGGCCGCGATCAACGGCTTTCTCAGCTGAACCCACGGTCCGCCGATCCCCGTCAGCCCGCCGCCGACAGCCATCCTCGTCTTGCGTTCGGCACCGTCGGCGACATCGGCCCCAATGCAGAACCCTTTCTCGCCTTCTGCCGACAGCACGGCGCACCAGATGTCGGGGTCGTCGTTGATGCTGTTCCACGCGTCGAGCAGCAGATCGTCCATCTCCGGCGTAATCGCGTTCAGCCCCTGCGGCCGGTTGAGCCGGACATGCGCGAGGTGGCCATCGCGGGTAAACTCGACGTCTGCCATCTTCAGTCCCTGATCGCTCGGAGGGGTGTCGTCGGCGCTACCCGGTATTCCTGCATGACCGCTTTCAGCCCGAGCGCTTTCATCCGCGCCCGGACGGCGAGGACCGACGGCGCAAGATGCAGCAAGGCGTCGATCTCGGCGATGCCGGATAAGGCCTGGCGGAAGCCGGCTGCTTCGGCGGCGCGATTGATCGACAGCTTCTTCAGCCGGAGCACCTCGGGCGGCGTCAGCGCGATCCGCGCCGCCAGCCCGCGCACCGCATCGATCAGGTCGTCAGCCGGAACGCAATGATTGGCCCAGCCCCATTCGACCGCGGTCGGTCCATCGATCCAGTTGCCGGGCACGAACGCGAACTCCTTGGCGCGCTTATGGCCAACGAGGCTGACCCACGCCGGGGCGATAAAGCCGCCGCCGATCGGAATTGTCGGCTCGCCGATCTTGGCGTCATCTGCGACGATGGTGAGGTCGGCGAATACACACATCTGCGCTGCCGCAGCCAGGCAATAGCCGTGCACCGCGGCGATCACCGGCTTGGGATGGTCCCACATGGCCAGCCAGCGCGCGACGTTGCGCTCCAGCCGGGCGCGGTCGGCCATCGGGTCGGCGGGGCCGTCGTCGCTCGCACCATAGGCTCCAAGATCCATGCCGGCGCAAAAGCCCTTCCCCTCGCCCCGGATCGCAATGACCGGTGCGCCGTTTGTCGCAAGGTGATCGAATGCATGCGAGAATTCGTCGAGGAGTTGCGGCGATAACGCGTTCGCCGCATCGGGCCGGTCGAGGACGATCCAGCTGACGCACGGTTCGTGCTCGATCCGGATGTTGTCGTAGTTACCGGCCACGACTATTCCGCGCGCCCGATCGGGTTGGCCGCGCGCACGTGATAATCGGTGGTCAGCGTCGTTCGTAATTCGCGCCGCTTGAACTTCCAGGCACCGTCGCGCTTCACCACGATGTCGAAATACTGGCCATAAAGAATGCCGTCCGGGCGTTCCTTCTGATAGCGATGGATGGCGAGGACGATTGACCGGACGTGAGCCTCTACCGGGCTGACGAAGTCGACGACGATGTTGCTGTTGTGGTGCGACGTGCCCTTGAAGAAGCTGCCAATGCCTTCGAGCGTCTTTTTATACGCCGCCATGCCGACGGCACCAAAGTTCGGGGCGTAGCTGACTTCGCAGTCATCGACGAACAGCGCCGCGAGCGTCTCGGGGCGATTCATATCGAGCGCATAGCTGTAATCGAACATCATCCGCTCGATCGCCTGCTGTTCGACCAGCCGTTCGACGTCGGTCATCGGGAGCGCACTCACTGCGCCAGCATCCCGGCATCGACAAGATGCTCGGCTCCGGTGATGTACGACGATTCGTCCGAGGCGAGGAACAACACGAGCTGCGAGACTTCATCGGGGTCGGCGATTCGGCCGAGCGGGATCAGCCCAAGCGCGTCGCCGCCTTCCTCGTTGGTCGCCTCGACCATCATCGGGGTCTGGATGAAGCCCGGATGCACCGAGTTCACCCGGATGTTGTGCCGCCCATATTCGATGGCTGCGGCTTTGGTCATGCCCCGCACCGCGAACTTGCTTGCGACATAGGCCAGGCTGGGGAAGCCGTAATTCGCCGCCATGCCGGCGATCGACGAGATGTTAACGATCGATCCTTTGCCCTGCCGGACCATCGACGGCAGCACCGCCCGCATGCCCAGAAATACCGAATGCTGATTGACCGCACAGACGTGGAGATAGTCGGCTTCGGTCAGGTCGACGATCTGCGCCATCGGCCCGAGGATACCGGCGTTGTTGACAAGGATCGAGATTGGCCCAAAGGCATGCTCGCCCGCTGCGACGACCTCGGCCCATTGCGCTGCGTCGGTGACTTCGTGCGACAGGAACAACGCCCGCTCGCCGAGCGCGTCGGCCAGCGCCTGGCCAGCCGGCCCTGTTCGATCGGTCAGCACGACGCGAGCGCCCTCGGCGATAAAGCGCTTGGCATGCGACTCGCCCATGCCGCGCGCCGCTCCGGTGATCAGCGCAACCTTTCCATCGAGACGGTTCATCTTTGAGCTCTCATCAGAATTTGACGGAAAGTTCGGCGCCGAACGTCCGCGGCTCGCCTGGAATGGCCGTGTTGAAACCGCCGCTGGCACCTTCGACATAACCCGACTGGTAGTAAAAGCGGTTGAGCGCATTCTTCAGGTACAGGCCGGCGGAAACCTTGCTGTTGAAAATTTCGGTCCAGCTGTAGCGGACGTTGACCGTCGTATAGCCGAGGATCTGCACGCGCGGGTCGATCGAGCCGCTGTTGCTGGCGAAGTAGGTACTGGTCTGCGAGAAGCTGTCCGCGCGAAGGTTCATTGCGCCCCATTCCGCCGGCGTCGGCAGCGTCACGTCGGCATATAGCGAACCGGTCCACTTCGGCGTGTCGGGATAGGAGTCGAACGGGACGGTGTAGCCCGGCGTGCCGGTTTGCGCGGCCAGGCTGACAATGCCCCGGGTGTATTTGGCGTCGGTGTAGGCACCCGATAGGCCAAGCCGGAGCCACGACGTCGGGTTGAAGTCGCCTGCTACCTCGACGCCGCGGATGCGCGCTTCGGGTACATTGACGGTAAAGCCGGCCGGATTGCCGCCGACGATCGCATAGACCGCGTGCTGCGCACTTTTGACGACCTGATCGTAGAGAGCCACATTGAAGTGGGCTGGCCGGTCCATGACACGACCGCTGAACTTGTAACCGAGTTCGAAGTCGTAGGTATGCTCGTTGCCGAAGAAGTTGAGCCCGCCATAAGGTATCGTGGTGCCGTTGTAATTGCCCGCGCGGAAGCTGCCGCGTTGGGCGAAATAGATCAGGTTGTCGGGATCGGCCTGATACTGCAGGCTAAGCGTCCAACTGGGATCGCTCAAATCCTTCTGCTCGACCGGAAATGGCGGCAGGACACCGGGCACACCGGCCGCGGGGAAAACGTTGCCCGGGTTCGGCGTCAGGCCGACATGCTCCCACGTATAACGGCCGCCGGCGGTGAAGCTGAGTTTGTCGGTGAACGAATAGGTACCCTGTGCAAAGATCGCGCGCGAGCGGTCGGTGTTGCGGAACGCGTAAGCAATGTCGGCAAGCGGCGTTGGCAACTCTGGTCCGACGACCACGGGAATGTAGTTATTATCGGTCGATTGCGACAGGAAGGCACCGGCGATGTACGTCAGCTTGCCGTCGAATGCCTTACCCTGCAGCTGCAGTTCATCTGAATAGCGCTCGTTATGAAAGGTCTCGCCGCCGGGGGGTCCGTTGCCCAGCCCCGAGAAGTTGAACAGGTCGATACCCCCGAACGGCGAGCCGCTAAGGATGCCCGGCGTGCGCGCGAAGCTCTCGCCGTAAGCGAAGATGTTCTTGAGGGTTAGATTGCTGCCAAGCTCAAGCGCTGTGGTGTTCGACACAAACGTCGTGTGAGCGTTGTGCGGCAGGTCGTAGCTCAGGAAGACCTCGAACGGATGCGCCTTTTGATAGGCTAGATAACCTGCGGTTGCGCCGGGGAACCTTCCGGGTCCGGGCGGGCCATTGCCGACGATCGGCGCGAACGGGCTATTCGGCCCATAGACGGTGTCGAGCGTCGTGGTCAGCGCATAACCATTGTTGGTCTCGCCGACCCGATGATAGGAATACAGCTCGCCATTGGCCTCGCTGCCGCCAAAGTGGCTGTACTGGACCAGCGTCGTATTCTTCAACGTATCGGTCGGCGTCAGGACGACGGTGATGCGACCCGACGCATTCTCGGTGTTGCCGAGCGTGTGTCCCGTAAAGCTGTTCGTCAAATAGCCGCGCTGATGGATGTAGTCGCCGGCCACCCGCACGGCGATCTTGCCGGGGATGACCGGCACGTCGATCGCGCCCTGTAGCTGTCGCAGATCGCGTTCACCGAGCCGTCCGATCGCATAACCGCCAAAGTCATCACCCGGCATCGTCGTCGTGTAAAGCACGGCACCGCCCGAGGCATTGCGGCCGAACAGCGTACCTTGAGGGCCTTTCAAAACCTGGATCGACGAGAAATCGAAGAACGCCGTCGCCGTGTTGCCGCCGGAGAAAGGAGCCTCGTTGATATAGGTCAGCACGGCGGGGCTGGCGCCCGAGAACGGATCGAGTGTCTGACCGCGTAGCGTGAAGCTGAGCTGGTTGGCGTTCTGGCCGTTCTTGACTGTCAGGCCGGGAACCAGTGCCGCAAGATCTTGTTCGCGCGTGACGACACGTTGTTTCAACGTTTCCGAGTCGAATGCCGAAACTGCAACGGGCACCTTCGACAGAGACTCCGACCGCCGCTGGGCGGTAACGACGATATCGGAGTTTTCCGCAGTCGCTGGCGTAGCTGCCGCCGGAACCGCTGCCGGCCGATCGTCGGATTGGGCGGAAGCAACAGCAGGCAGCCCAAAAATCGCGGTTCCGTAAAGGAAAATAGCAGGTCGTTTTCTCGACAGACTTGCAAACATCACATTCCTCCCCTCTATTTGCGAGATACCGTCCACATCGTCGGCCTCGTCATATTGTCAACGCAAAAGTTGACAGACCTTTAGCTGGGCGTCAACGTCAAAGTTGAGAGACATACCGGCTGGCCTGAGCGCGTGTTGAAAGTGTTGGGTGAGCGAACTTTCCCTTGCCGAACTGCATGATACTGCCGCTGCTAGCCTGGTTGGTGTCGGCGAAGGTGCGTCGCTTGATGGCTATCAGCGGGCACTGGTCGCGCTCGGGGTAGCGATGTCAGTAACGTCGCTCGACCGTACCGCTATTACCGCTTGCGTCGCTGCTGCCTATTCGAACGGGGCCGACACTGCGCAGGTGCAGGAGGTGCTCTCGCTGGTTTCCGCGCTCGGCGTCCATTCGCCGATGGTCAGCACTGCCGTCGTACTCGCCGAAGCCCGGCAGCGGGATGCGGCTGTCGACGCGCCCCATACGCCCGAGCAGCAGGCGCTCTGGGACCGGCTCGTTGGCGGCGATCCGTTCTGGACCGCTTTCGAGCGCGAGCTGCCGGGTTTTCTCGATGCGATGCTGCGGCTGTCGGCCGACCAGTTCGCGGCCTTCTTCGATTATTGCGCGCTGCCGTGGAAGGGCCGTCATGTTCGCGCTCTCACCAAGGAGCTGATCGCGCTCGCGACCGACGCCACGCCGGCGCACCGCTTCCTGCCCGGCTTTCGTATCCACCTCGCCAATGCGCTCGCGCTCGGGGCTGGCAGTGCCGCAATCCGCGACACGCTGGCCATCGCCGCCGCCGCACCGCCGCATGTTGGAACACGTTGACCGCTAGGCGAGCGGCCATTCAAGCTGGACGTTGTCGATGGCCGCGACGATGCCCGAGTGATAGATCGGCTTGGTACCAGCTTTAAGAGTGAACCGGGGAATACGCTTGAGCCATTCCTCAAGGGTGACGGTTGCTTCCATCCGCGCCAGATGAACCCCGGCGCAGCGGTGCGGCCCGGCACCGAATGTCGTATGTCGCGGCTGGCGGCGTTTAAAATCGACCGTCCACGGGTCGGGATTGAGTTCAGGGT
>CAXTTR010000104.1:0-8951 GCA_964247215.1 uncultured Sphingomonadaceae bacterium | reverse complement strand
CGGCGATCACCGGGTCACCCGCGATGTTTTTGCCGAGCACCAGCGGCAGCGCCGGAGCCTGATCATCGAACGCCGCCGAAGCGAGCAGCTCGGACAGCACGACCATCTCACGGCGCGGATTGGGCAGCTCGATGCCGATGATGTTGCGCCCCGGCACGACCGCGACGCGCGCGCTGACCGCGCTCATCGACCGCGCGATGTCGTCGGACAGCCCGATGACGCGGCTCGCCTTGAGGCCCGGCGCGGGCTCGAGCTCGTACATGGTGACCACCGGCCCGGGGCGGACATCACCGATGCGCCCCTTGACACCGAAGTCGTCGAGCACGGACTCGAGCAGCCGCGCATTCTGTTCGAGGCTGGCGTGGTCGATGCGGACGACCGGACCCTTGGCGGCGGCCTTGAGCAGGTCGAGCGAGGGTAGCTCGTAAACATCGCCGAGGCCGAGCGTCGGCTGCCGGTCACGCTTGCTGCGCTTTGCCGAAGGCAGCGCCGCAGCACTCGGCGTGATGACATTGGTGCGCGGGCGGGTGGCGTCGGCGACGGTATCGAGGTCACCGGCACGCTCGTCGTTAGCATCATCCGCAAGCCGAAGTGCGCTTTGGCGAGGCAAAGCGGAGGCGGCGGACCGAAGGGGATCGCGGCGTCCAGCGTGATCGTTGTAGCGCCCGTCTTGTGAAACGTTAGCAGCAATGCCGCTCGAACGCTCCCTCAAAGTGTGCAGCCAGCCCCGCACCCGGCTGCTGGCGGCGCGCAGATCGCGCCACTCGAGTCCCGAGCCGAGTGCCAGCAGCGGTCCGGCAATCACCGCCAACACGAACGCGAGCAGGCCGGTTACCGGCCAGCCGTTCAGCACTGCAAGCTCGCTGAGCGACGCCGCACCATGCTCGGCGAGCAAGCCGGGAAGCCCGCCGGACGCTGCAGGCAAGCTGCTGCCGGTGCTGCTCCAGACAAGGCCGATCGCGGCGGCGGCGAGCAGCGCTCCGGCAAGCGTCGCGGCAAGATAGCGCCGCCAGCGCTGGACGCCGCGGCGGAGGAGGAGCCGTACTCCGCAAAAGGCGGGCATGGGGATGAGGAGAACAGCCGCGTAACCGAACGCCAGTAGCGCGAAATCGGCGAGGTAGGCTCCCGGATGACCGAGCCAGTTTTGCGGCGGCGACGCGCTGACCGTATCGAACGACGGGTCGCCGGGGTTGAAGCCGAGCAGCGCCATCAGCAGCGCCGCGGCGAGCGCCAGGAGCAGGGCTGCGGCTGCGATAACCGCGGTGCGGCCTGCGGCGGCTCCGGCACGCGCGGCAAAACCGCTTTTTGTAGAACGCCCGATCGTTGCCGCTTTGCTCGCCATCGTTCCGGTCCCCGCGAAGGTGTTCATTGTGCCTTAGCCGGGGTTGGCGGGCAAGCGATCCTCCCGCGAAGGCGGGAGGATGCAGGACATCGTGCCGCTTCGCACCACGCTCCCCACCCGCTATACCGCGCCCATGAACCACGACGTCATCATCATCGGCGGCGGCCTTGTCGGCATGACGCTCGCGCTCGCATTGGACGCGCACGGCGTGTCGAGTGCCGTCGTCGACGCCGCCGACCTCGACGCGACGCTGACCGCGGCGTTCGACGGACGCGCTTCGGCGATTGCCAGCGCGTCGGCGGCGATGCTGCGCGCCATCGGACATGGTGATATCCTCGACGGTGCGGGGGTAATCCGCGAGATCCGCGTCACCGACGGGCTCGCGCCGCAGTATCTGCACTTCGACAGCCGCGATGGCGACACCGGGCCGCTCGGCTATATGATCGAGAACCGTATCCTGCGCGCGCGCCTGCTCGCAGCCGGGCGCGCCGCTAAGCACATCGCCCTGCATGCGCCTGCGGCCACCGCGTCGATCGATCGTGCCGAAGCTGGCGTAACGGTGACGCTGACCGATAGCACGATCCTGCGCGCGCCGCTGCTGATCGCCGCCGACGGGCGAAAGTCGCCCCTGCGCGAGGCGGCGGGCATTCGCGTCGCGCGCTGGTCGTATCCGCAAACCGCGCTGGTGACGATGATCGAGCATGCCCGCCCGCACGGCGAGATCGCCTTCGAGCTGTTCTATCCTACCGGGCCGTTCGCGATCCTGCCGATGGCCGAGCCGAACCGGTCGGCGGTGGTGTGGACCGTCGAGAACACCGATGCTTCCGGCTACCTTAAGTTTGGCCCACGCGCGCTCGGGGCCGAGCTGGCGCAGCGTAGCGGCGGTTTTCTCGGCACGGTCGATGTGATCGCGCCGACGTCGTCGTACCCGCTCGGGCTGCACCATGCCGAAAGCTATACCGCCGAGCGCCTGGTTCTGATCGGTGACGCCGCGCACGGAATTCACCCGATCGCCGGGCAGGGCCTCAACATGGGGCTGCGCGACGTCGCGGCGCTGACCGAGGTGCTCGTTGACGCGGTGCGGCTCGGGCTCGACCTCGGTGCGCCCGCGGTGACGGCGCGTTATTCGGCCTGGCGGCAGCTCGATAATACACTGGTGACGGCGGTCACCGACGGGCTTAACCGGTTGTTCGGGCTGAAAGGCCGCGTGCCGTCGGCGGTGCGCCGCATCGGGCTGGCGGCTGTCGAGCGGCTGCCGGCGCTCAAGTCGCGATTGATGGCGGAAGCGCGCGGCGAGACGGGCACGCGGCCGAAGCTGCTGCTCGGCGAAATGGTCTAACGACAGCTCCCGTGACTCGCGCCTGCCGCTCGGCTAGGACGCTCGGCTGCTATTCGGACATCCGCCATGCTCGCCCCCACGCCTCGCTACAACGCGGTTTCGCTGCGCGCACTGCTGACGCTCGCGGCTCCCGTGGTGGCGTCGCGGCTCGGTATCATGGCGATGGGCTTGGTCGATACCGTCGTCGTCGGGCGGCATTCGGCGACCGAGCTTGGCTATCTGGCGCTGGCGTGGGCGCCGACGGGAATCGTGCTGACTGCCGCGATTGGTCTGCTGCAGGGTATTCAGGTGCTGACCTCGCAGGCGATTGGGGCCGGACGCGCGGCCGACACTGGCGCCGTACTGCGGCGCGGGCTGGTGTACGCGTTCTGGGTCGGTTGCGTTGCCGCCGCAGTGCTGGTCGTCGGCGGCGGGCCGGTGCTGCAGAATATCGGGCTCGCGAGAACACTGGCGCGAGGCGCAACGCCGGTGCTGCAGACGCTGGCGCTGTCGATGCTGCCGATCATGGTTGCCGACGCTGGTATCTTCTGGCTGGAAGCGCATGGCCGCGCGGTGCCGGGCATGATCTGCATGTGGTTGGCGAACATCGTCAACCTCGGGCTTAACCTATGGCTGGTGCCGGGGCGCTCGGGCTTCGCGGTGCAGGGCGCGGTCGCCAGCGCCTGGTCGACGGCGCTATCGCGCAGCGCGCTGGTGGTGTTCGTCGGCATTGCCATCGTCAGCTGGTCGCGGGCGCGCGACTTCGGCGTGTTCCGCCGCTTGCCAGCCGACGCGCAAGCTGGGCGCAACCTGCGCCGCATCGGTTACGGTGCCGCGGTATCCTATGCGATCGAGGCTAGCGCTTACTCGGGCATGACGATTGTCGCGGGCTGGCTCGGCACCGCCGCGGTGGCCAGCTGGGCCATCGTCATCAACGTCTTCGGGTTCGTCTTCATGGCTCCGGTCGGGCTGGCGACAGCCACCGCGGTCATGGTCGGGCGTGCGTACGGCGCGCGTGATCCCGCCAACGTCCGCCGCGCCGGCGCGCTCGGTTTCGGGTCGACACTGGCGCTGATGCTCACAGTGTCGGTCGTTATCGCGCTTGGCGCTCCGGCGATCGCGGCTGGCTACACGCACGACCTTGCCGTCCAGCGCGCGACGGCCGCAGCGTTGCTACTCGCGGCATGGCTGTTCTTTATCATGGACGGGCTGCAGGTCGTCGCGGCGCAGTCGCTCCGGTCGCGCGGTGACATCTGGACCCCCGCCGCTACACACTTCTTCAGCTATATCGCGGTGCTTCTGCCCGGCGGCTACCTCGCTGCGATAGTGTTTCGGCTCGGCGTCAACGGCATCGTGCTGGGCACCACGATCGCCAGCTTCATCGCGGCGGCACTGCTGCTCGGCCGGTTCGCGTGGCTGTCGCGGCGCGCAACTGCCTAGCCCATCAGGCTCTCATACCGCTGCAGATGATAGTCGACACTGCCGAACTGGCCTTCGATCATCGTCGCGCGCTTGAAGTAGTGGCCGATCGCGAGCTCGTTCGAGATGCCGATGCCGCCGTGGATTTGTACGGCATTCTGGCCGACGAACTTGCACGCAGTGCCGATCTTCGCCTTGGCGGCCGAGACGTGCTTGCTGCGGTCGGCGTCGTCGAGGCGCAGCGTCGCCATAAGGGTCATCGACACCGCCTGCTCGACCTCCATGAACATGTCGACCATGCGGTGCTGGAGCACCTGGAACTCGCCGATGGCGCGGCCGAACTGCTTGCGCTGCTTGGCGTAGTCGAGCGTGCCTTCGTGGAGCTTGCGGGTGACGCCGCTCGCCTCGGCGCACCGCGCGACGATCGCCTCGTCGACGATCTGCTCGATCAGCGGCAGCGCGGCGTCCGCTGGCCCGACCAGCATGTCGGCCCCAACGGCGACGTTTTCGAAATACACCTCCGAGGCGCGCGCGCCGTCGACGGTAGGGTAATCGCGCCGGGTAATCCCCGCGGTATTCGCCGGGATCAGGATCAGCGAGACGCCGCCACGGTCGCGCTGCCCGCCGCCGCTGCGCGCGGTGACGAGGAAGTGCGTCGCATACGGCGCGCCGTAGACTACCGCCTTGTGACCGCTCAGCACATAGCCGCCACCGTCGGCGCGCGCCGTGGTGCGCAGGTCGGCGAGGTTATAGCGGCCCTGCGGCTCGGCGTAAGCGAAGGCGATGACCGCGCTGCCGTCGATGACTTGCGGGATGATCGCCTCGGCGAGCGCGCCGCCGGTGGCCTTCAAAGCACCACCGGCGATAACCACCGTCGACAGATACGGCTCAATGACCAACGCCTTGCCGATCTCCTCCATGACGATCATGTTCTCGATCGCGCCGCCGCCGAAGCCGCCCTGTGCCTCGGAGAATGACGCGCCAAGGATCCCGAGCTCCTCGGCAAAGGCCTTCCACACCGCTGGGCTCCAGCCCTGCTCGCCATTGACGACGTGCATGCGCGTTTCGAAGCCGTAATTCGCCGCGAGATAGCGCGAGACGGAGTCGCGCAGCATGGTCTGTTCGCCGGTGTAGTTGAAGTCCATATTACTCCCCTTGGTTCTTAATAGCGGCCAGTTCGGCTAGGCAGGCTGTTCTCAGATCGTCAAGATGGTCGTGGGCAGTACGCCATAGGATGGCAGGATCGATGCCGTCGTAATCGTAAACAAGCAGGTTCCGCATCGCGGTGATATTGCGCCTAGCCGAAAGGCCGTCGCGTCAACCACGAGCCGATTGCCCTCGAACTCTGCTTGGTTGCAACCGCGCAGGTCGGTAGCAATTCGATCGGCTAATTCGATAATTTGCGCCGGCCGACTTGATGTCCCAGTCATCAATTAAGGCGGACACCATCGCGAACGAACGGCTCTCGAACCTCATGGCGAAGATTGCGGTCGATCAGCACCCGAACATACATTCCGAGTTCGTCCTCAAGATCGGCTTTGATGCCGCCGAGCGTTAGCAGGTTGAAGCAAGGATGAGCGTCGATGTCGATATCAAGAAGTACATCGATCTCGTCCTCGCCCTCCGGCCCGGCTCCCGCGAACGGGCCAAGCACCGACATGCCGGAGACGCCGGTGCCGTTGAGCATCGGCAGCTGCCGGCGCAGTCGGCTGATGGCGTCATCGCGGGTCATACCGCGCTCTACAACCCCAGCACCAGCTTGGCGATGATGTTGCGCTGGATCTCGTTCGAGCCGCCGTAGATGCTGGTCTTGCGCATGTTGAAATAGGTCGGCGCGGCGCGGTGCGCGTAGTCGGGGCCGATCGGGTGCTCGTTGTCGCCTTCCCCAAAGCCGCGGAAGTACGGCGCGCCGTAGTGGCCGACCGCCTCCAGCGCCAATTCGGTGATACGCTGCTGGATTTCGGTGCCCTTGATCTTAAGCAGGCTCGACTCCGGCCCCGGTCCCTTGCCCGACGACTCCCCTGCCAGCGTGCGCAGCTCGGTGAATTCAAGCGCGGTCAGGTCGACTTCGAGCTCGGCCAGCTTCCGCTTGAAGAACGGGTTGGCGTACAGTGGCTCGCTGGTTTCACCGAAGCTGTCGAGCTCGGTCTTGGCGACTTCGCGCAGCCGCTCGACGCCGCGCTTCGAGGCGGCAACACCGGCGATGCCGGTACGCTCGTGCGCGAGCAGGAACTTGGCGCAGGTCCAGCCTTTGTTTTCCTCATAGACCCGGTTCTCGACCGGCACCTTGACGTTCTCGAGCCAGACTTCGTTGACCTCATGCTCGCCGCCGAGCGTGATGATCGGGCGCACCGTAATGCCCGGTGTTTTCATGTCGATTAGCAGGAAGCTGATGCCCTCCTGCGCCTTCGCGGTCGGGTTGGTGCGGACAAGGAAGAAGCCCCAGTCGGCATGCTGCGCCAGCGTCGTCCAGGTCTTCTGGCCGTTGACGATGTAATAATCCTTACCGTCCTCGGTGACGCGCTCAGCCTTGGTGCGCAGGTTGGCGAGGTCCGACCCGGCGCCGGGCTCCGAATAACCCTGGCACCACCAGTCGTCGCCCGACAGGATGCCGGGCAGGAACTTCGCCTTCTGCTCGGCCGTGCCAAAGGTATAGATCACCGGCCCGACCATGCTCAGCCCGAACGGCAGCAGCCGCATCGCATCGGCGCGGGCGCTCTCCTCGCCCCAGATATAGCGCTGCACCGGCGTCCAGCCCGGGCCGCCATACTCCTTGGGCCAGGCTACGCCGGCCCAGCCCTTTGCGCCCAGAACACGATGCCAGCTGAGGAAGTCCTCCTTCGACAGCTCCTCGCCCTCGTTCATTTTATCCTTGAGGTGCGCCGGATAGTTCTCGGCGATGAAGGCACGCGCCTCGTCGCGGAAAGCGATATCTTCGGGCGAGAAATTGAGATCCACGGCGCATGCTCCCACGGTTGACGTTTACGTTAACACGCAGACACGCGACGCGGCAAGCGCCCGAATGCCGCGCTGGTAACAGGCGTCACCCAGACGGTTTGTTCGACGTGGCCTGCGCGATGAAACAGCTGCCGGCGTCCTGCGGTTTGCCGTCGGGGGTGCGCGCGTCGGCAAAGCGGGCATTAGGCTGCTTGGTTGCAGGGTCGGGATAGAAATACAGGTCGAGGATGCAGCTCGGGCGCGCGAACTGCAGCTGGTGCGCCGGCCCTTCGCGGCGGTCGAGCGTCGGCGTGCCGAGCAGCTGCAGTGCGGTTGCCTCAGATTTGCCAATGACGCGCTCGAGCCCGGGGATCGGTGCGAACACGACCGGCTTCGGTGCGAGCGCAACCGGCTTCGGTGTGGTGGCGCAGGCCGCAAGCGCGAGCAGGGGCACGGTTACGGTGAGCAAGTGCCACGGTTTCCCGCGCATGGTGAACTCGCGCGGTGCTATCGGGTTTTGGGCGAGGACGCAGATCATGGGGGCGTGTAGCGTGTTGCGGCGCGGGGGGCGAGCCGCTACCGGATGGCCGCAACTTAATCCGGGACAACTTGATGACCGATGCCACCACCTTCAGTGACGGTGCGCGCTACGACGTGCTCGCGATCGGCAACGCGCTGGTTGATGTGATCGCGACTGGCGAGGCGGCGTGGCTGGCGTCGAACGATATTCCCAAGGGCTCGATGCGGCTGATCGGGGCGGATGAGGCCGAGCGGCTCTACGCACTGATGGGCTCGGGGCGCGAAATCTCGGGCGGCTCGGCGGCGAACACCGTCGCGGGTATCGCGGCGATGGGCGGCACCCCGGCGTTCGTCGGGCGCGTCGCCGCCGATCAGCTCGGCGAAGTGTTCGCGCACGACATCCGCGCCGCCGGGGTGCACTTCGCCACCGCGCCGCTGCACGACGGCCCGCCGACCGGGCGCTGCCTGGTGTATGTGACATCCGACGGCGACCGCACGATGAGCACCTATCTCGGCGCGACGCAGGAACTGAGCGAAACCGATATCGACGCCGATACCGTACGCGCCTCGGCGGTGCTCTATTTGGAAGGCTATTTGTGGGACCCGGTCCACCCCCGCGCCGCGATGCGCAAGGCAATCGAGATTGCGCGCGCGGCGGGGCGCAAGGTAGCGCTGACCTTGTCCGACGTGTTCTGCGTCAACGGCCACCGTGGCGACTTTCGCGCGCTGTTGGGCGGCCATGTCGACGTGATGTTCGGCAACGAGAACGAGGTGCTGGCGCTATTCGAGACGACCGACCTCAATGCCGCGATGGACGCGCTTGCCGCGCAGGCGACGATCGTCGTCGTGACACGCTCGGCAAACGGCGCGGTCGTGCTGGCGGACGGCGAACGCCACGCGGTCGCCGCCGAGCCGGTCAGCGCGGTCGTCGATACCACCGGCGCGGGCGACCTGTTCGCGGCGGGCTTCCTCAGCGGCATGGTCCGTGGGCGTTCGCTGGCGGACTGCGCGCGCCAGGGCGGCATCGCGGCGGCGGAGATCATCTCGCATTATGGGGCACGGAGCGAGCGGGATTTGCGCGCGCTGGTCAGCGAGCGGTTGGGGTAGGCCGCTTGCTGCTCCCCTTTCCTTTCGGGGAGGGGCCGGGGATGGGTTTTCTGATCGACCCCGTCGCTACGGCAGGATGGTCGCGGCATCCTCGGCATTGAGGACGCCGCGCGCGACGTTCGACCGGGTGCGGCCATACAGGAAGTAGAACACCAGCCCGATTGCGGCCCAGCAGACGAACAGCAGCAGCGTGTAGTTCGACAGCGAGAAGAACAGGAAGGTACAGCCCGCCGCCGCAATCGGCGCGACGACCCAGACCAGCGGCGTCCGGAACGGGCGATGACGGTCCGGGTCACGAACCCGCAGCAC
>CAXTTR010000103.1:0-9061 GCA_964247215.1 uncultured Sphingomonadaceae bacterium | reverse complement strand
CCTCCGGTAAGAACGGGATATCCTGAAGAAGGCCGTTATTTTTTCGCCCGCGAGGGAAGTCGATGAAGTTCAAGCTCATCGATCAGGCGAAAGCGACGTTCCCCATCATCCGCCTATGCCAGCTGCTCGGCGTCAGCCCGAGCGGCTACTTCGCCTGGAAGGATCGGCCTGCCGGCCGCCGGCAGCGAGGCGATCTGGTGCTGCTCGCGCACGTCCGGTCGGCGTTTGCGCTGTCGAATGACACCTACGGCAGTCCGCGCATGACGCGCGAGTTGCAGGACAACGGCTTCGCCGTCGGTCGGCGACGAACGGCGCGGCTGAGTGCCGCGACACGATTTGAAGGCGCGCCAGAAGCGCCGGTTCAAGCGCACCACCGGCAGCGAGCACAGCTGGCCAGTGGCTCCCAACATCATCGACTAGGACTTCGCGACCACGGGCCCGAACCAGAAGTGGGGCGTAAGCTCTGGCCATCGCTGCTGGCCTCCTCCCAGCCAGCAGCTTGAACCACAAATCGATCCAAAGGAGAATACCAATTCGATTCAGGCAATCACAGACAGACCCTAGCCGAGGTCGAGGGAGAGTAACGGACATGCCTGCACCGGAGCGCCTCAACGGCGCAGCAGACCCAAAGATGTCCAACAACTCGTCCTGGATAAGAAGGTGCGAAATCAGTCCGGAAACTGATCATTAAAGCCGAATTTTGCTAACGGTCCAGCAAACGGTCGTTGTTTGGACAAACCCAAAAACGACCGGACAGCTCCAACAATGTCCTCAGTGGCTCGGCCAGCGGCCAACTCAAGCCGGTGATCAACTGAACGTTCCCGTTTAACGAGATCATCGACGCGCACCGCTTCTTTGGGTCCAATGACCAGTTCGGGAAGGTCGTCGTCAACCTTTGGGCCCAACGGCATCCAACAGATCAGGAAATCTTTATTGTCACGATTGAATGACGAGGGAGATTTTGGTTGTCACTCGGAAATAGTGATTGTTCGCCTACAATGTTGTAGGCGTCGACGCGAGATCACTCGACGGTCACCGACTTTGCCAAGTTGCGCGGCTGGTCGACGTCGGTGCCCTTGGCGACCGCGACGTGGTAGGCGAGCAGTTGGACCGGGACGGCGTACACCAGCGGTGCGATGAAGCCGTCGACGGCGGGCATGGCGATCGTCGCCCAGGTTCCGGCGCCCTGCTCGGCGATGCCGGCGGCGTCGGAGATCAGCACCGCCAAGCCGCCGCGCGCGATGACTTCCTGCATGTTCGAGACGGTCTTCTCAAAGCGCGCGCCCGACGGCGCGAGGACGATGACGGGCACCTTGTCGTCGATCAGCGCTATGGGTCCATGCTTGAGCTCGCCCGCGGCATAGCCTTCGGCGTGGATGTAGCTGATCTCCTTGAGCTTGAGTGCGCCTTCGAGCGCCAATGGGTAATCCTGTCCGCGGCCCATATAGAGAATATCGCGTGCCACCGCCAGGCGCCCGCTGAGCGCTGCTATCGTTGACTCCTGCGCGAGCGCGGCGTTCATCGCGGCGGGAACTTCGGTCAGCAGCTGGACCAGCCGTGCCTCCTCGGCGCGGTCGATCAGCCCCTTGGCCTTGCCGAGTGCGATGGCAAATGCGGCCAAGACCGCGAGCTGGCAGGTGAACGCCTTGGTCGAGGCGACGCCGATCTCGGGCCCCGCGTAAGTCGGCAGCACCAGCTCGGCCTCGCGTGCCATCGATGAGGTCGGCACGTTGACGATCGTGCCGATATGCTGCCCCGCTTGCTTGGCGTGACGCATCGCGGCGAGCGTGTCGGCGGTTTCGCCCGACTGCGAGACGAACAGGCACAATCCGTCAGCCTGCAGCACCGGGTCGCGGTAGCGGAACTCCGACGCGACGTCGATCTCGACACCGACGCGGGCGCAGGCCTCGATCCAGTATTTGCCGACCATCGCGGCGTAGAAACTGGTGCCGCAGGCGACGAGGGTGACGCGCTTGATCGCGGCGAGGTCGAACGGCAGCGCGGGCAGCTCGACGGTGGCCTCGAGCGGCCGGAGATACTGGCCGAGCGTCTGCGCGACGACGGTCGGCTGCTCGTAAATCTCCTTTTCCATATAATGGCGGTGGTTGCCCTTGCCGATCATCGCGCCGCTCGCGGTCGAGGTGATCTGCGCGCGGGTGACCGGCTTGTCGGCGGCGTCATAGACCTGCGCGCCCGCCCGGCCCAGCACCACCCAGTCGCCCTCGTCGAGGTAGGCGATGCGGTGCGTCAGCGGTGCCAGCCCGAGTTCGTCCGAGCCTAGGAACATCTCATCGTTGCCGTAGCCGAGCACCAGCGGCGAGCCGCGGCGCGCGCCGATCATCAGATCCGGAAAACGCCGGAAGATGATCGCGAACGCAAACGCACCGTGCAGCCGCTTGAGCACGCCAGCAACCGCGGTCTGCGGGTCGACGCCGGCTTCGACTTCGCGGCTGATCAGGTGCGCGACGACCTCGGTGTCGGTCTCGGACTCGAGCTGGCGGCCGGCCGCGATGAGTTCGGCGCGCAGCGGACGGAAGTTCTCGATGATGCCATTGTGGACGAGCGCGACTTCGTTGGTCGCATGCGGGTGGGCGTTGCTGACGGTCGGTGCGCCGTGCGTCGCCCAGCGCGTGTGCGCGATGCCGAGCTTGCCCGGCAGCGGCTCGGTCGCCAGTACCTTGACGAGATTGTCGAGCTTCCCCGGCGCGCGGCGGCGCTCGAGCCGGTCGCCGTCGAGTGTGCAGACCCCGGCGGAATCATAGCCGCGATATTCGAGCCGCCGCAGACCCTCGATCAGCCGGTCGGCGACGTCGGTCTGGCCGAGAATGCCAATGATGCCGCACATATTCGTATCCTGCTGCCAGCCCCGTCGCGGCGAGCAGTAGCCGGGTGCGCTATGCCGCCGCAATCGCCTTCGCGATATCGTCGGCATGGTGCCCGGTCAGTTCCTTGCCGATCTCGCCAAGCAGCTTCGCCTCGAGCTCCTTGTGATAGTGCTTGCGCAGCTCACCCAGCGTCTTAGGTGCCGCGATGATCACCAGCTGCTTGATCTCGCCCGATAGCACCTGGCTGTTCAGCCATGCCGCGGTTGCCGCCGCGTAGCCGTCCTCGCGCAACTGACGGTAGCTCGGGTTTGCTGCGCCGCCGTGGTGGCGCGACCCCGCGTCGCTGCTCGCGCCGTGAATGTCGGGATGCCGGAGCGGCGTCAGCTCAGGGTGCGCGTCACTGTCGCTGTTACGGAACAGGTGCAGGCTCTCGCCGTCGGTCACCGCCACCGTTGCGCCATGGGGAAGAAGCATGCGTTGTCTCCGTAGTTGGGATCGTGCGGCGGCGATGGAGTGTAACGGTCATAACGGGCCGGGAAGCAACGAGTTGCAGCGGCGTCGGCTTGGTATTGCCCCGCCTTGCCTAACCCGTAGCCAAACAACCCGCCGCCCCAGCGCAAGCTGGGGCCCATCGTCGAGCGAGCGGCCGCCCGGCCCGGAGGTGGACCCCAGCTTGCGCTGGGGCGGCGAGTGAAGCTTGCAAGGCGGTCTTACCACCAGCAATTTCAGCCAATCCTCACTCCACCCCGCTCACACTACCGCTTTCGCCCGCACCCGCCGCACCAGCTGCGGCCACAGCACATTGAGCGCCATCCCGCCGATGACCAGCGCCGCCGCACCCAGCTTCCACAGCGGCAGCGGCTCGCCGAGCCACCACGCCGCGGTGCCCATGCCGAATACCGGGACGAGCAGCGCCAGCGGTGCGATCGTCGCGGCGGGGTAGCGCCCGAGCAGCCATCCCCAAGCAGCGTAGCCGAACATCGTATTGCCGACCGCCTGCCACGCCACCGCGCCCCAGGTCGCCAGCGACGCCGCGGTCAGCGCCGCACCGATCCGCGCCGGACCTTCGAACATCAGGCTGAGTACCAGCAGCGGCGGCACCGCGAACAGGCTCGACCAGACAACGTAGCTCAGCATGTTGACCGCGGGCGTCGCGCGCTGAATAATGTTGCCGCCCGACCAGCCAAGCGCCGCGACGAGCACCAGCAGCAGCCCGGCGACTGTCGACGTCTGGCTGGTGTGCGCCGCGATAACCGCAATGCCTGCCAAGCTCAGCGCCAGCGCCAGATATTGCAGCGGCTGCAGACGTTCGCGGCTGATCCACACTGCCAGCCCGATCGTAAAGAAGGCTTGGCTCTGCACCACCAGCGATGCCAGCCCCGGCGCGATCAGGCCGTTCAGGGCGATGTACAGCACCCCGAATTGGCCGACGCCGATCAGCACGCCATACGCGGCGAGATTGCGCCACGGCACCGCCGGGCGGCGCAGCACGAAGATCATCGGCACGGCGGCGAGCGCAAAGCGCAACGTCGCGAATAGCAGCGGCGGCAAATGCCCGAGCGCGAGCTTGATGACGACGAAGTTCGACCCCCATACCGCGACGATTGCCAGCGCCAGCAGCAGCTGCGGCCAGCCGAGCGTCCGCGTCATCAGGCGCTCACCGCGCGCAGCTGCAGCGCCAGCCCGAACAGTGCCGCTGCCGAACCGGCCAGCGCCAGCGCCATGATCGCCGCCATCGGCACCGCGCTGCCGTCATGGAACAGCCCGGTCAGCGTGGCCGCGAGCGCGCCGCAGCCGAACGCCGACGCGCCGACCAGCGCCGAGGTCGATCCAGTCCGCAGCGGATCGACCGCGAGCGCTCCCGCCAGCGTGTTCGTAGCCACGAAACCGTAGCTCGTCAGCACCGCGAACAGCAGCGCGAGCAGCGCCCACTGCCCGCCGGCACCGGTGACGGCAGCGCTGAGCAGCGCCAGCCCGAACGCCATGCCGGTGGCGCTGGCGACCGCAAGGATGTGGTCCGAGGCGTAGCGGTCGAGCAGCATGCGGTTGACCTGGCTCGATCCGATGACGCCGACCGCGATCGTCGCGAAAACCAGCGCGAACTGGTGCGGGGTGAAACCGTAGCTGCGGATCAGCAGATCGGGCGCGCTGGCGATGTAGCTGAACAGCACCGCGCCGTTTAACGACCCTGCGATGATGTAGCCTAGCAGACGGCGGTGCCGGAGCAAGTCGAGATAGCCTGCGAAAATGCTCTCGCCGCGCGCGGTGTTTGCGGTTGCCAGCGACCGGCTCTCGACCAGCTTGAGCGCGACAATGGCGCCGATAATCAGCCCGAAGCCCGCCAGCACCGCGAAGATCGCGCGCCAGCTGACCGCCGCCGCCAGCCACGCGCCAACGCTCGGCGCGAGCAGCGGCGCAACGCCGAGCACCAGCGTCAGCAGCGAGAAGATGCGCGCCGAGTCCTGCGTCGCATAGCGGTCGCGGACGACGGCGCGGGTCACTACCTGCCCGGCGCAGCAGCCGAGCGCCTGGACGAAGCGCCCGATGATCAGCGCCTCGACCGACTGCGCCGCCGCGCAGAACAGCGACGCCGCGACGAAAATCGCCGTGCCGGCCAGCAGCGCCGGACGGCGGCCGTAACGGTCCGACAACGGGCCGTAGATTAGCTGCCCCAGCGCCATGCCGACGAAGAACGCCGCCATCGTCTGCTGCACCGCCGCCGGCTCGGCGCGTAAAGCGATGCCGATCGCCGGCAGGCTGGGCAGGTACAGGTCGATCGACACCGCCCCGAACGCGGTCAGCGCGCCGAGCAGCAGGATGGTGCCACGGCTGGGCCTGGCGGCGGGAGCGGAGTGCATGCTGTAGCGGGGCCTGTATGCAGCTTGCGGCTCGGTAGAACGACAATTGGGCGCAAATAGGCCCGACTGCGATCCGATCCTCCCCGTCTTCGGGGAGGGGGACCATGCTCTTGCATGGTGGAGGGGCGTTAGATCCGGGCGCTCATCCTCCACCGCACCGATTGATCCGGCACGCTCGCGAACAGGCCACATCCGGCGATGCCCCTCCGTCGCGCAAGGGCGCGCCACCTCCCCGAAGCCGGGGAGGATCAAGCGCCCCCTCGACGCCTGCGCCATCCGTTGTCACTATGTCTCAAGCCGCCCTTGGGAGAACCTCGCACATGCCCGCCATCAACGCCGCGATCACGCTCGACATCAACGACGGCATTGCGGTGCTCAGCGTCAACTCGCCGCCGGTAAACGCGCTTTCAGCGACAGTACGCGACGGCATCGCAGAGGGCATGCGCGCCGCTGCTGCGGACGCCGCAGTGCGCGCTGTCGTGCTGATCTGCGCCGGACGGACGTTTATCGCCGGGGCTGACATCACCGAGTTCGGCAAGCCGCCGCAAGGCATCCCGCTCGTTGAGCTTGTTGCACTGATTGAAGATACGCCCAAGCTGGTCGTCGCGGCGATCCACGGCACGGCGCTCGGCGGCGGGCTCGAGACGGCGCTCGGCTGCCACTACCGTGTTGCGGTGCCATCGGCGAAACTGGGCGTGCCCGAGGTCAAGCTGGGGCTGCTGCCAGGCGCGGGCGGGACGCAGCGGCTGCCCCGGCTGGTCGGTGCGGCGGCGGCGCTCGAAGTGTGCGCGACGGGGAACCCGGTGACCGCGGTGAAAGCCAAGGCGATCGGACTGGTCGACGAGCTTGTGGCCGAGGGCGAGCTGCAGGCGGGCGCGCTGGCATACGCGCGCCAGCTGGTCGAGCGCAACGCGCCGCTGCGCAAGGTCCGCGAGCTCGCGGTGACGCCGCCCGCACCGGGGCTGTTCGACGATTTCCGGAATGCGAACGCCAAGGCGTTCCGTGGCTTGGACGCGCCCGCCGCCAACATCCGCTGCGTCGAAGCGGCGACCACGCTGCCGTTCGCTGAAGGCATGGCGTTCGAGCGCGAGCAGTTCATGGCGCTGATGAACGGGCTGCAATCGCGGGCGCAGCGCTACGTCTTCTTCGCCGAGCGACAGGCGAACAAGATCGCCGGCATCGCCGACGACACGCCGCTGCGCGCTGTGACCAGCGTCGGCGTCATCGGCGCGGGGACGATGGGCGGCGGTATCGCGATGAATTTCCTCAATGCCGGAGTACCGGTGACGATCGTCGAGGCGCAGCAGGCCAACCTCGACCGAGGTGTCGCCACCATCCGCCGCAACTACGAGAACACCGCCGCCAAGGGCAAGCTGACCACCGCCGACGTCGAGAAGCGCATGGCGCTGCTAACACCGAGCCTCGCCGTCGACGACCTCGGCCACGCCGACCTGGTCATCGAGGCGGTGTTCGAGAACATGAATCTGAAGAAGCAGGTGTTCGGCAAACTCGATCACATCGCCAAGCCCGGCGCGATCCTCGCGTCGAACACGAGCTACCTCAACGTCGACGAGATCGCCGCGTCGACATCGCGGCCCGAGTCGGTGCTCGGGCTGCACTTCTTCTCGCCCGCCAACGTCATGCGACTGCTCGAGGTGGTACGCGGCGCGAAAACCGCGCCCGACGTGCTGGCGACGGCGATGGCGACCGCGAAGAAGATTAATAAGGTCGCCGTGGTCGCGGGCGTCTGCGATGGCTTCATCGGCAACCGCATGCTGTCGGCGCGGCAGCAGCAGGCGAACGCGCTTATCCTTGAGGGCGCAATGCCGTGGGACGTCGACCGCGTGCTGTTCGACTTCGGCTTCCCGATGGGGCCGTTCCAAATGAGCGACTTGGCCGGGCTCGACATCGGCTGGGACGCGGCGACGTCGAAAGGCGAGAGCCTGCGCGACCGGCTCTGCGAAGCCGGACGGCGCGGGCAAAAGACCGGGGCCGGCTTCTACGACTACGACGATAAGCGTAACCGCACCCCGTCGCCCGATGTCGAGGCGATGATCCTGGCGTACGCCGCCGAACGCGGCATCAACCGGCGGCCGGTCGACGACGCCGAGATCCTCGAACGTTGCTTGTACCCGATGGTCAGCGTGGGCGCGGCGATCCTCGATGAAGGCATGGCGCAGCGCGCGTCGGACATCGATATCGTCTGGATCAACGGCTATGGCTGGCCGGTCTACCGCGGCGGCCCGATGTTCTGGGCGGACAGCGAGGGACTGCCGAAGATCGTGGAGTCGTTGCGGCGCTTTGGGGTCCAGCCGGCGGCCTTGCTGGAGAAGCTGGCGGGTGAGGGGAAAGGCTTCGCGGGTTAGCGGCGACCGGGAGCGCAGCAGCTGTGCTACCGTGCTTGCCCGGCTCTAGTTCGACGGCGTCACAACCGACGTCCAGACTGCCCGCATGTTCCTGCCGACAAAGACTTGCGGCTGCGACGGCGTATAGCGTTCTCTCGCCTCCCAGTGCGCCACTAGCTTGCGCGCGGTCTCGAAAGTATCGCGTAGCGACGTAGCTGTTGCCGATGAACCTTCGAGGAAGGCCTGTCCGAAATAAGTAAGCCGGCGGGTATCGTCGCAGCCGAACGAGGTCCGGTCGCGCCGGGCAGCGGCAATCACGATCGTGTCGTCGCTCGCCAGCGCCGGTATCCAGCTGCCGGAGAAGCACGCCGAGATGACAATGATGCGCCGATAGATGCCGGCGCGGGCCAGCGCCGCGGCAACCGAGCCCGCCGAAATCGGCGACAGCGTCGCAGCGTCGCCGGGCAGGTCGGTCGCCAGCTGGGCATCGGGCGAACCGTGCGAAGCCAGATAGATGAACGCGACATCACGCGCCGGGTCGATGCGCTCGCGCACTCCGCGCACCGCGGCGAGCATGTTGGTACGGGTCGCCAACGGCGTCCGCAGCAGATCGTCCCGGCCATTCGACAGCAGCACGCCGCCGCGGTAGCTCGCCCCGAAGCGCGCCGTCGCGGTCTGCAGCGCAAGCTTCGCCTCACGCGAGAACAGCAACTGCGAGCCGCCAGCTGCGACAGCAACGCCATAGACATTGACCTGGTCCGCAATGCGCGGCCGAAGCGCGTCTACAGCGTTTTTCAGAAGCTCCGGTTGCGCTTGCACCAGGCGGTCGGCGGCAATACCGCTGTCAGGCGCGGTCCTGCCATCTTCAGCATGGGCCCGCTGCAAACATGGCTGCGGCGTCGTTAGCCAGATGTCCGCCGGAACAGCCGAGCCCGCAAGCAGCGCCACGACGACGAGCAGCCCGGCGTGCAGGAACAGCAAAGGCGAGCGCTTGAACAATGCAACTTCCCATGTCATCGTGACCGGATAGCAA
>CAXTTR010000102.1:0-9073 GCA_964247215.1 uncultured Sphingomonadaceae bacterium | reverse complement strand
GTGCTGGCCAACTACGGCCTCGATAACCTGCGCTTCCTCAAGCCGTTGTCGCCCGGCCAGTCGATCAAGGTGGCGCTCACCGTCATGGCGAAAGCCAAGCGCAACGCCGACTACGGCGAAGTCCGCTGGGCTGTCGCGGTGACCAACGCCGACGACGAACTCGTCGCCAGCTACGAACTGCTGACGCTCAACGCGATGTGACAGGATATGGTGGACGCACCTGGGTTCGAACCAGGGACCCGCTGATTAAGAGTCAGCTGCTCTACCAACTGAGCTATGCGTCCGCAGCGCTGATTGGCGCGGATGGTGCGGTTAGCATCAGGGGGCTACGTTGTCTAGGGCGTCCGTGGGCGGGGCGATGCTGCCGTGTGCGGCGGCGGGCCGTCTGCAGCCGGTGCCGGACCGGTGCCGTTCGAGATCAGCACGACAACCAGCCCGCTGAGCGCCATGCCAGCTCCAGCGACCGCGATCCACGTATAGCCGAACCCCGCCGCGATGACGCCGCCGCCGATTGCCGCCCCGATCGCGTTGCCGAGGTTGAACGCGCCGATGTTTATCGCCGAGACCAGGTTGGGCGCGGCGCTGGCGAGGCTCATGACGCGCGCCTGCAGCGACGGCACCAGCGCGAAGGTGGCAATTCCCCACGCGAACACCGTTGCCACCGCCGGAACCGGAAACCGCATCGTATAGGCGAACAGCAGCAGCAACCCGGTCAGGCTGGCGAGCACGACCACCAGCGTTGCGTTCAGCGCCTTGTCGGCGAAGCGCCCGCCGAGCCAGTTGCCGATCGTCAGCCCGATCCCATAAACGACCAGCGCCACGGTTACCGTGCTGGCCGGAACGCGCGTGACGGTCTGCAGGATCGGCGCGATGTAGGTGAATACCGTGAACATCGCCGCCGAGCCAAGCACCGTCGTCAATAGCGCCAGCAGCACCGGCCGCTGGCGCAGCACGCCGATTTCCTTGCGCGCCTCGATCGGCTGATTGGTGGCAACCTTGGGCAGCGCCAGCAGCAGCGCGACGATGGCCAGCACGCCGAGCCCGGCGATGCCACCGAACGCGGCGCGCCAGCCGAGCGCCTGCCCCGCCCATGTCGCCAGCGGCACGCCGCCGATGTTGGCGATCGTCAGCCCCATGAACATGCCTGCGACCGCCTGCGCCTGCTTGCCGGGGCCGGCGATCTTGCCCGCGACGACCGAGCCGATGCCGAAGAACGCGCCGTGGCACAACGAGGTGACGACCCGCGCGGCGAGTAGCAGCGTGTAAGTGGGCGCGATCGCCGACAGCGCGTTGCCGACAGTGAACAGCAGCATCAGGCCGATCAGCACGGACTTGCGCGGCAGGCGTGTCGTCGTCAGCGTCAGCAGCGGTGCGCCCGCCAGCACGCCAAGCGCATAGCCGCTGACGAGCAGTCCGGCGGTTGGGATCGACACCTGCAGGTCCTTGGCGATCACCGGCAGCAGTCCCATCGGCGCGAACTCGGTGGTGCCGATACCGAACGCGCCCGCCGCCAGCGCCAGCAGTGGCCAGTTGAGCTTCATCGCTGCCGCCTTCCCGCGCCGCCGTGTGTTAATGCCTGTAGCAGTAACCGGGGAGCGGCGACATGGTTCAGATCGAGCGCATCGAGCTGGTAGTGGGCGATCTCGCGGCGGCGCAGCGCTTCTATGTCGAGGCGCTCGGGTTTGACACGCTGGACCGCGAGGCTGGTGGTCGTGAAAACGGGGTCAAGCGTGCCCGGCTACGGCTCGGGACGACACGGCTGGACTTGCTGGCGTTCGATACGCCGGGCGCGCCCTATCCGGTGCCGCGCGCCGCGAATGATCCATGGTTCCAGCATTTCGCCATTGCAGTAAGCGATATGACGGCGGCGTACGCGCATTTATCCCAGTACCCGCACGAGCCAATCTCGACCGGCGGGCCGCAGTTGCTGCCGCCAGGCACCGGCTCGGTCACCGCGTACAAGTTCCGTGACCCCGACGGGCATCCGCTCGAACTGTCTTTCAATCCGGCAGCAGATCTGAGCGCGGCAGCGCCGTTCGCGGCTATCGACCATAGCGCAATTGCGGTCGTCGATCTCGAGGCGAGTATCGCATTCTACACCGGGTTGGGCTTCCGCGTGGCCGAGCGGCTGGTCAACACCGGGCCCGAGCAGGAACGGCTCGATGCGTTGGCGGACGTCGTGCTCGATATCGTCGTGCTCACCTGCCAGGCTGGGCCGCACCTTGAACTGCTGCATTACCGGAGGCCGCTGCCCGGGACGGTGCTGGCGGTTGCACCGGCTGATATCGCGGCAACGCGGCTGGTAGCGTCGGAAACCTATGGCGGCGGTTTGCAGCGTGATCCGGATGGACACTGGCTGGAAGGATTTTCCTAGACCCGATCGCGCTTAACGCACAGTTGAAACCGGAATACGGTTGATCTGACCTGCCATAGAGGCCGGCACTCACGAACAGCTTGACAAGTTTGCCATGTCGGTTATATTTAACCTTGTAGCCAAGGTGCCGCGCCGTTCATAACTTTCTTGCAATCGTCGTTTGTAACAACCTGCCGGGCGGAATTTGGGGAGAGGATTTCGTTCAACCTGCTGAAAACATTGATGATAGTATGTTTCACCCAATCGCCTTAGATTCGCCTTTGGCGCGGTCCGGCGAGCTGCTTACCACCTGACTTGGCGATACCTTAGCGGATCCCGCCGCCGAAGCTGATCGGTACCCGCAGGGTCGTCCGGACGTCCGCCGCGTCGCGCGTCGCGCCGACCTCGATGTTCCAGTTGATCGTCGTCGACGGCGAGGTCCGGTAGCTGACGCCGAACAGGAAGCGTCCGACCTGCAGATCGCGCAGCGTCGTGTCGAACGGCGATGAGGTCGTCACGCCGGTGGTGACGTTTGTCGACACGCTACGTCCAATGGTGCGCGTTCCGAACGACCAGGTATGCGCATAGCCAAGGCTGAGCGCGAGACGCGGATTGAGCGAGATGCCGATGCCGCCGCTGCCCTGCAGCGCGTCACCGGGTTTAACATGGTCGATCAGCGCATTCTGGTTGATCGCGACGCCGTCGAAGCCGCGCCCGAAGTTGCGGGTGTAGCCTAGCGTACCGAACAGCACGGCCGGATCGGACGGCAGCAGCGCGGTGAGTGTCGGCGTTACCCCCCAGAAGCCCGCGCCGGTTGCTGACTCGAGCGCGACGCCGGTGCCGGGGTCGCGGCGGACGAGGAACGGGTTGGTGCCGGTTGGCGCGACAGCCTGTATCCCGGCGATCAGATACGGAAAGCCGCTGCGCCCGTTGGTCAGCTGATAGCGCGCGCCGAACTCGACGTCGCCGAGATTGCGGCCTTTAGCTGGGAAGTTCGGTGCGTCGGAGCCGCCGTTCTGATTCTGCTGCGTCGGCGCGAGTACCGAGACGTCATTCCGATAGATGAACGGTACGCGGGTGTTGAGCTCGAAACGCGAGCTGACGCCGTAGCGCAGGCCGAGCGACGCGGTCAGGATATCCTGCCGGTTCTCGTTGATGTCGAAGACACCGATGGCGACCGCGGGCGGCACCTCGATACCGCGGAAGATGACGCGGTTGCGGTCGGCATGGGCGTATTCGAACGACGGCTCGATGGTGATCTGCCCGCGCCGTGTGACAATACCGCCCTGGTCGGAGATCACCGCGACCTCGACGGTGCGCTCGCGCTCGCTCGGCGCTACCGCGGTGCCGACCTGCGTCGGAACCTGCGCCGCGCCACCTTGCGACGCAGCGGGGGGCGCGCTGCCCCGCGCCACATCGGTCGGCGCGGAGCCGCTCGGCACATCGCCCGCCAGCGGTGGCGGCGGCGGGATCTGCTCGGCGATGCCGGTGCCGCGCATCCTCGCCAGCAGCCGGTCGTCGAGCTGACGCAAATGCTCCTGCTGCGCCTCGAGCTGGCGGCGTTCGACCGCGATCTCGTCGCGCAGCGCCTGCAGCTCGGGGTCGACAGCCTGCGTCTGTGCGGCATACACCGGCGCACCCGCTACGAGGAACGGCAGTGTCAGCCCGGCTAGCGCTAGTGCTGCACGCCTCATGCGGTAATCACCCTGTGCTGGTCAGAAACGCGAACGGTCGGCGACGGCCTGCGCGGCGCTCTCGATCGACGAGGTCAGCCCCGATGGGAAGATCGCGCCACGCACGTCGATGCCGACAAAGGTCGCGGTGTCGATCGCGCGGTTGTTGCCGCTGTTGGCGACAATGGCACCGGTCGCCTGACCGATTGCCTGCTGGATGACGAGATTGGGCCCAGCGAGTTCGGCGATGTTGCCGGTCGCGGTGCCGAGCAACCGCACGGTGCCGAGCGCAGTCGCCACGCCGGGCCCGCCGACGCTGACCGGCAGCGGCGATCCGGTCGCCGCGGGCAGGCTGCCGCCGGACCCGTTGCCGACGTTGATGGCGTTGAATGTCGCGGCGGGCATCAGCACCACGGTCGTGCCAATGGCGTTGCGGTCGTACTGAATAGTCGGCGTTGTGCCCGAGGCCGCTACGCCGCCGGCTGTGGTCGCGCCGGTCGCGGGTCCGCCGGCATACACTTGTATGCCGGGCGTCTCGGTCGAGAACTGCGTGCGCAGCGCGAGCATGCCGTCGACGCGCGTCTCGATGGCGATGCCGATCGCGACGTTGAGCCCGCCCGGAAGCTCGACCCCGCCGCGCATCGTCTGTAGCGCCGCGTCGGACACCTTCGCCGCACCGCCGAACATCGGTCCTGCGTCGACCGGGGATGCGGCGAGCGCCGCGAGCACGACGAGAAGTATTGCGGACTTCACAAATCCCCCAATGTCGGACGCGTCAGCGCCAGCGCGGCCTGGCTGACTGGCTCCATCGTTAACGTGATCCTGCCGCCCGGAGCAAGCGCCAGTTCCGACGGAGCGGCGAAAGTCGCCTGCACCTTGGGGCTGTCGTCGTTGATCACGAACAGGATGCCGTTCCAGCTCTTGGCGAATTCGGCCTCGGTCATCCGGCGTAGGCCAGTGGCGGGATCGCCGAGCAGCACGCTGCCGTGGTCGATGCCCTTGATGACAACGAAATGCTTGTAGCCGCTGACGTTGATCAGTGCGATGCCGGGCAGGCGCGCCTTGGCGATCTGCGGCAGCGTCACTTGATAACCATCGGCAGGCATCTGGTGCGCGCCGAGATAGCGCTTCATGTCGAGCAGCGAAAACCCGAGCTTGCGGATCAGCGCCTGATCGCCGCCCTGCCACATGCCGAGAAAGGTCGACGGCTCGTCGACCGCCTTGCCGTAATGATAGCGCAGCAGCGTCGCCAAGGCCGCCGAGCCGCAGCTGAAATCATACTGCTGCCGGATGACAGTGGTGAACCGCCGCTCGAGCATCGAATGAACCGGCAGCCCGGTGTCGAGATTGCCGATTGCCAGCCGGCTGGTGCCGCTCGGCGTCGCCGCCGCGCAGGCTCCCAGCACGGCGGCGACCACCAACGGCGCGAAGCTACGGATGGATCGCGACATTGACGTTTAGCGAAGCATTGATCGCGACGTTGTTGCCGGTATTGGCGTTGATCACCGCAAGGCCGTTCAGGCTTTGAAAGGCATTGCCGTCGATCGTTATAACGCCGGTCGTCGAGTTGCCGACCACCCGGTTGTTGTTGACCGTGGCGGTGTTGGTGGCGAGCACGGCCTGGGTATCGTCACCCTTGCCGGTCACCGTACCGAGCGTCGTATCCGCCACAGGAGCCTTGTCGAACGGCCCCGCGGCGAGCGCCGGCGCTGCCGCCAGCGCCATAACGAAGAATATTGGAATGATCTTCATACCCGGCTCCCTGAGGTGCCGGGGCGGACACGTCCGCCCCGGCGAAGTTCAGCTCAGCGAGGGGCGCCGATGTTCATCGTGCCGGTCGAGACCGAGACGTTGACCGCCGAGTTCTGCGACGCGCCGACACCGGTGTTCATGTTCAGACCCTGCAGACCCGCAAAGTTCTGGAACGCCGAACCCGAGACGCTCAGGCTGTTGTTGACCGCGCTGCCGCTGCCGCCAGCGCCGCCCGAGGCGGTGCCGCCCGAGGTCGGGGTGCTGCCCGAGGTGCCCGAGGTCGAGGCCGTGCCGCCCGAACCGGCCGGAACGTTGTACGACACGGTGTTACCCGTAACGTAGCCCGCGAGGCTGGCAGTCGAAACCGTCGCGCCGCCGCCGAACTGGTTGCTCACCGACGAGCTGCCCGGAGCGGTGACCGACGCGGCACCCGACTGCGTCATCGAGCTGTCGGTGTAGTACGCCGAGCCGCCGATGGCATTCGAACCACGGCCGGTGTTGGTGTTCGACTGTGCCACCGAGTTGTTGGCGCGGTTCGAGTTGTCGTTGTTCGAGTTGGTGACCGCCCGGTTCGAGTTGTCGTTACCCGAGTTGTTGACCGAGTTGTTCGACTGGTCACGGCTGTCCGTCGCGGTGCCGCCGTTGTTCGCGGCGACCTGGGCACCCGTGGCGGTGCTACGGTTGCTGCTGTCGTTGTACGAGCCGTTGGTCGAATTGTTGGAGCGGTTCGACTGGTCACGGCTGTCAGTCGCGGTCGCACCGTTGTTCGCCGCTACCTGCGCACCCGTCGCGGTGCTGTTGTTGGTGTTGTTCACCGAGCGGTTGCTGTTGTCGGTGTTGGTCGTCGTCGACATGTTGCGGCTGTCGGTAGCGGTCGCACCGTTGGTCGCGGCAACCTGCGCACCAGAAGCGGTGCTGGTCGTGTTCACCGAACGATTGCTGTTATCGGTGTTGGTCGTCGTTGTCGTCGACATGTTACGGCTATCGGTGGCGCTGCCGCCCTTATTAGCCGCAACCTGCGCGCCCGAAGCCGAGCTGCGGTCGCTGTTGTCGGTGTTCGTCGTCGTGTTGACCTGACGATTGTCGGTGGTATTCGTCGTGTTCACCGAGCGGTTGCTGCTGTCGGTGTTGGTCGTCGTGTTCGCAACGCGGTTGTCGTTGGCATTGGTCGTGTTGACCGAACGGTTGCTGTTGTCAGCCGTCGAACGGTTGCTGTTGTCGGTCGCGATGCCGCCCTTGTTAACGCCGACAGTGCCGGCATTCGCCATGCTGTTATCGCTGGCGTTGGTGTTGGTCGTCGACATGTTGCGGCTGTCGGTGGCAGTCGAACCGGTGTTCGCGGCCACGGCACCGGCGCTCGCATTGCTGCGGTTGCTGCTGTCGACGCTGCGGTTCGAATTGTCGGTCGTCGTCGTTGTCACCGGCATGTTGGTATTGGCGCTGCGGTTCGAATTGTCCGTTGTGCTGCGGTTTGAATTATCCGTGGTGTTGACACTACGGTTCGAGTTGTCCGTGTTCGTGGTGTTGGTCGGCTTGCTGGTGTTGACGCTGTTGTTCGAGTTGTCGGTCGCCGTGTTCGTCGTCGTCGACATATTGCGGCTGTCGCTGGCGCTCGCACCGTTATTCGCCGAGTTCTGTGCACCGGTAGCGGTGCTGCTGTTGTTGGCGTTGCTGGTGTTGGTCGAGTTGTTGTTGAGATTGTTGTCAAGCGAGTCCGTCACCGGGATGCTGTTCTGCGAATTGGTGTCGTACGATGAGGTCGTCGCTTGCGACGGGGTCGGCGCGGTCTGCGCCGTGACCGAGGCCGCCGCGAAGGCGGCGATCGATGCGGTCAGAAATAAAGTTGTTTTCATGAAAAGTCCTCTGTTCGCCAGATCCGGCTTCAGGAGCTGCAGCCGGTACCCGTCGGGGTGATGGGTGCGGATCAACTAACGGATCGAAAGGTTTCGCGCGGCGTCCAAACGGATGTGGTTTGACCCTCAAACGAAGGGGGATCGTTACACCGCAGTCAGTACGGTTTTAGTATTTGGGTACGGCAAGCTCGACAATAACACCTGCACCAATGCCGCCTGCCGGTTAGTTCCCGACTTGGCGAACGCCTGCTTCAGATAAGTTCGTGCCGTCGGCATCTGAATACGCAGCGCCGTCGCTGCTTCGGCGAGCGTCGCACCGACGACCAGCAGCTTTGCCAACCGCGCTTCGGCCCCGGTGAAGCCGAATAGCGTACAGGTCGCCGTAATCGCCGAGTCGTGATCGCGGTCGGGCTCGATGACCTGCAGCACGATCGCGGTTTCACCGGGCTGCGGGTCGGCCGCGACGCGCAGCACTGCGATGACCAGCGGGCGGCGACGCTTGCGACGGATGGTCAGAACCGGCGCGCGCGCGTCGCGCATCGGGCCGACGAGCGCGTGTCCAATTGCGGAATGCAGACGGACGGCATCTTCGAGCACCGAGGCGGACAGCGTCTCGCCGACCGCGATCAAGCCGTCACCCATCTGCAAAAGTTCATGTGCGGCCCCGTTCGTTCCGATCGCGCGCCCATCGCGGTCAAGCATAATCATCGCCAGCCCAACCTGATCGAGCGCGCGCTCGAGCCCGATCCGGCGCTGTTCGCCCTCATGCAGCCGCCACCACATTGCAACATAATCGGCGACCCAATCGGCGTAGCGCTGCAGCACCCGCTCGTCGTTGCTGGTGAACGGCGTTCGCGGCGCGCGGCGCACCGCGATAATCGCTATGTTCGTATACGGCCCTGCCGAAACCTTCATCGACAGCACGCTACTGTCCGCCTCGGCAATATGCGTCAGCACGATCTCAGGCCGGGATGTCATCGCGTCATTAGCGAACGCTCGCAGCGTGGGACGGCTGAACGGATGCCCCCTGCGGGAATCGATTAGGCGGATGACATGCTGGGCAGCATCACCCTCATAGCTGCCGACGCTGGCGATAATTGCGGCCTCGCCGCGAGCCGTTACAGTCGCAGCAAAGACGCAATCGCTCGGCAGGACCTCGCGCAGTCGCTGCAGCACCGGATCGAGGTCTTTATTACATGCAATGCTGGAAGGCGATGTGGCTTTGCGCGCGGCTGTGATCACCGGCCATTGATGGCTTATCAGCATGATCTACCCCATCCAGATCGCACCGTAGGCCGGTACGCACTTGCTAATTCTACGCTCAATACATCGTGCCATGTGCTCGAGTTATCGATCTACGCGGCACGTCGCCCGCAGATGCATTACGTCTGACGTTAACATAAAGTTAAGCTTATTTCACCTCTGTTTCGATCTGGTGTGAT